>JAZUEV010000482.1:0-1799 GCA_045640345.1 Treponema sp. | reverse complement strand
AAAATTCCCACCAGAAAATCTGATGGGAGCAAAAGATTTAGAGACATTTATCTAGCCAACACCATTGTCCAATAATAACGATAAGTGCTTTTAGGATCATAAGTGTAAGCGATTCCTATCTTGGTGAAATTTGAACCGAGCATATTTCGTCTGTGTCCTTGGCCGCTATATGGTTTTTCATCTTCTTTCCATTGAAGGAAGGTTTTATTTGCATCACCATTTCCAGCCGCTATGTTTTCTCCAACCGCAGACCATTTATAGCCAATATCATCATAGACTGTAAAACAACTTTTTCCATTTGGTCTCGTGTGTGAAAAGTTTTTTACGATTTCATTAGAACGGATTTGCGCAGCCTTGCAGAGATTTGTGTCCAAGGTCAAATCCCCTAGCTTTCCAATGCAGTTGGTTTTTGTGGCATCATCATCATTCCAATACCAAGCATCATTACTTTTTCTGAATTCGTTAGTAAGCCTATAAACTTCTCTAACCTTGTCATCAATATTTGGTACAACTTTTGAATAATCCTCGACATTATTCACACAAGCAGAAAAACTTAATGCCAAAAATATCGCCGTCAACGTTAAAAAAATAATTTTCTTCATCATTATTCTCCTCTTACTAAACTATAATTCAAAATTGCAAAAAAATCTATTTTTTTTTACAAAAGATCAATTGCAAAACAAGAGAATCCCTAAAAATTTTAATTTCTTTAGATTTTTGTCAAATTCAGAGCGGATTTTGTTTTTAGTCGCAAGACTTTTTCGCAGCCGTGCTTATGAGTTTTCGTTTGTCCGCAGTCCGCGTCCATTTTTTGTTTCACAAAAAAACACATAAACTCAAAAATAATTTTAAATTTTTTGCAAATTCAGGGCGGATTTTGTTTTTTAAAGCACATATATATAGTGAGGGGCAAAAGAAATGGAGGCGCCCTATAACTCAAGTCCCTCAAAAATTAAGATACACATTTTATGTGGAGGATTTTTATGAACGGAATCAATCAGGTTATCATCGAAGGAAATGTTGTTCGCCAGCCAGAAAAAAGACAAGGACTAAATTTTATTGCATGTTCTTTTCCAATTGCAGTGAACAGAAGTACAAAAATGCCGGACGGAAAAACATCGGAAGAGGTTTCATTTTTTGATATTGATGCCTTTGGTATCACAGCGGAAAACAGTTGCAAACTTGCGGTAAAAGGACGAGGAATAAGAGTCATAGGGCGATTAAAGCAAAGTCGATGGAAGGACGATGCAGGCAAGCCCCACAACAAAACAAAGATTATTGCCGAACACATTGAATACCGTGCGATTCCAAGGAAAAGCGAAAGTTCCCAGACCAGCGGTAAAGATAAAATTGATATGCTACAAGAAGCGGCTGAAGCTGCCATGCATGAAGCAGAGGAGGATTCTATGACATTCTAAAAAAACAAGGGGACCCTATCCCACCCGACTGGAAATATCCCATCCTGCCAGTTTGACTTGAGTCCCCTACATTCGGTTACCGGGAGAAGTACCCACGCACCTATATCCCAAAATTTTTATAGATGCATTTTGTTTCTCCTGTTTTATCCTCTACTTCTTTCGGTAACCATTTTTTTGACTGGAGTTTTTTGCACCAGACTTTTTTTGGTTGAAGCCCTTTTTTCCTGGACGATTCTTTTCTTTCATTTCGTTCATGGCTTTATAGGCTTCCATTTTTTCAGGATTATAGAAACCATCTTTCCAGTTAAAGCGGGACGCGCCATCGACGACAGCTTTTCCCTGCATCAAGGAGAGCATATCTTTCATAAGTCGGAGGCCAAG
>JAZUEV010000481.1:0-18144 GCA_045640345.1 Treponema sp. | reverse complement strand
TTCAAAGTTGTCTCTAAAAATTGCAATTTTTAGACACTCCCACAGGGGCACAATAAAAACTGCACCCCTTTGTCCTTGTTGCCTATGAATTGTTTTCCATGCTGAAAGTGAAAACACATTTTTCTACAGGAACTTGATTTTCTTCATCATGTGGATTTTCTGTTTCCTCATTTTGTGGGCGAGGGGATGGGGCGAGGGTTCCAGTTCTTTTGAATTTCACTTCAGGAAGGTGGGAATATAGATATGTGAATCTGTCGTTGAAAATCTGTGCCAGTTCGGGGCATCCGTTTCCAGTGCAGACAATAAGATATGCGTTTTCCGTTATCTCGAAGGTCAAGGAATTTTTAGAGTCTTCTGTGATATTGCAGTTGAACATGGCTTTGTCTGTGAAATCCTTTTTCGCCATATTCTTACAGTCCTTGAAGAACTGCTGAGGTTTTTTGTTGCATAAATCCACGATGGCTTTTCTTTCACGAATCGCATTCATCTTTGACTGTTCAGCCACCAACTCCAGTGCACTTTCAGGACAGACTTCCAAAAGCACACGGTATATGGCTATAAATGGAAGCATTATATCCAAGTGGGGACGAAGACTTCTGTGGGTTTTCTTGTATTTTTCTTCCAAAGCGTCAAGGGTTTCGTTGGCGGATGTCCAGATATCATCCACGGTGTAGCTGTCATAACGAATCACCAACTCATCATTGAGAGTCTTGAAATCTGCATTGTCCTTAAAAAAATCCCCAGTCTTTTTCATATCTGCTCCGTTGGAAAATTGTGGTTTTGGTGGAAACCTCTAAAAAAGTGTTGGGAGTCTTCTAAAAAACTGCAATTTTTAGAGATGCCATATCTTATAGAGTATACAACAAAAGTCTTGCCGTGACAATTGAAAAAAAATCAAAAATATATCAATGAATTAGTGAAAAAGTATTTTTCATCTCTTTTCCTTTCTTACTGTCATTATTTACGGCTTACAGCCGAGCTGGTTTGTTGCCTGTAAGCAAAGGGACTTTTTGTCAGGGACGGGCATGGTCTTACGCACCTGCTTAGATCATGCCTAATCGAAGCGAGTTCCTCCCTTCCCCTTTAACTATAGTCTGCGAGTTTGTACTGCAAACTCGTTAAGCAAGCGACAGCTTGCGACTGGCACTGTTCAAGGGGTTCGCCCCTCAAAAATCCCCATCATTACTTCATCCTTTCAGGAGTCCTTTGTAAAGTGCAAACATTTTTCTGTTTTTTATCTCTTTTCTTTGCACTTTAAATGAAAATTGTAATTGTATTTCTTTATAATTTCTAAAAATACGAGATTTTCAGCATACACTTTTTAGAGATGCCCATGATTATGTTGATTCGTGATGATGGGGGGGACGTTTATTGGAGAAATCTTTAAAATAAAAAAAAGTCTCCGGAAAACCGAAGACCTGTAATTGCAAGAATTATTATTCCTGAGCACCCTTTATGTGGCAGTATCCTTCTGCAACATGTGTGTGTGATGTATAAGAACAGCGGATATTGTATCCCTTCTTTGAGCTACTATCCAATTTAATCAAAGCAACTGCAAAAACTACAATTGCAACCGCCAAAATACCAAATCCAACGATTTTTCCTGTTTCCATAATCTATACTCCTTAGATTTTTGTGACCAAATTCAATATTTTATCAATTTGATTCAGTAAACCCCTAAAAATTTTAGAAGCCACCTATAATAATTTTACATTGACATTCGTTGATTGTCAACTGAAAAATGGATATCCTTTTGGGGATGCTCCATAAATTCAAGAAATATGGGGTCTCCAAAATTGCAATTTTTAGAAATGCCTTTTATTTTTCAGTCTCGAACCATTTCCAGAAATTTGTATCCTCCTGACCGATTCTCCAGAAACCTACATTTGTTATGCCAAAACCTTTGTACATGCGGCATCTTTCCAGCAAAGAAAAAACATCATCGTAGTATGCTGTCACATGGACATTGGTGTCAAAATCAAAATAGGGGACTGAATCTTTACGCTGGACAAATTCCACATTGTTTTCGTTAATCAATCTCTGGATGCTGCTGTAAATCCATGCGGAACCATAACATTCGTCCTCCCATGAACGACCATAGAAAGGCAACCCCATAACCAATTTTTCCCGAGGAATAACCGATGTGGCATAGGTGGCGACTCTTTTACACCAATCCATGCTTGCAACCGGTCCAGGTTCGCCTCCAGACCAATGTTCATCGTAAGCCATGATTATTACTTTGTCGGTAAGGGATGCCATTTTTTTGTAGTCGTAAATTTCATCGCTATAGTCTCGGACTCTGGCAGGGACACATACGGATAAAATTTTGTTTGGACCAATCGCCTCCCTGACAGCTTTCAAAAACAGTTGGAAATTTTCAATGTCACGACCACCGACGTTTTCAAAATCAATATTCACGCCGTCGTAATTTTTTGAACCAGCCGCAATAGCATCGATTATCCCTTGCCTGCATTTTCCTTTTGGGTCTATGGCGAAATGTGTCAAAGCCCTGCCTGTGCAAGTCACAACCAAATGGATTCGACCCTTGTAAGAGGCAAACGCTTTTGGATTGGGTATATAACTTAATTCTCCGTAACTGTTAACGTCTGCACTGAAATAACAAAGGTCCGTAACATCCATGGTGCTGGCGGAAAAATACTTTTCTCTTCCTGACATGACATAGGCCCATGATTCTTTGAATTTAACTTTCTCGCCCAGGATTTTGGGATGGATAGAATCTTCTGCGTCGTCCATTAAATCAGGATATGTGGATGCACAAGCGTTGGATACAAAAATCAAAGCTAGAACTGATAAAACAAGTCCAAATTTTTTCACGATGTCCTCCAGTCTTTATGGCATGTGGATAATTTCACGAGGCTTGCTTCCATTTGCAGGACCGACAATTCCTCTTTCTTCCATTTCTTCTACCAAACGAGCCGCACGGTTGTATCCAATCTTCAATCGTCTTTGGATATATGATGCAGACGCTTTTCCCGCCTGAACAACAATCTCCAATGCTTTTTCATAAAGAGGATCCTCTGTGTCTGGGTTGAACAAAGAAACATCTTCTGAATCTTCATCCTCTTCGTCGTCAAAGAAAATCTCGTCGTCAATATAATCTGGTTCTCCCCAAGATTTGACCGCTTCAACAACATTTTCAACTTCCTGGTCGCTGACAAAAGTTCCCTGAATTCGATTGGGGAATGGGTCTGTTGCGGATGTATAAAGCATATCTCCCTTGCCCAAAAGTTTATCAGCACCAACCTGGTCCAGAATAATTCTACTGTCGGTCTTGCTTGCAACCATGAATGCCACACGGCTAGGGATGTTTGCCTTAATCAATCCAGTGATAACATCAATCGAAGGTCTCTGGGTAGCCAAAACCAAATGGATTCCGACTGCTCGGCTCATGGCACAAAGTCTTGCAAGGACACCTTCCAATTGTTTTCCTGTGGTGGCCATCAAATCAGCAAATTCATCAATAATCACAATGAGATATGGAAGTTTTTCAGTGGCTATATGTTTTTCCACAATCTTTGAGTTGTAGGATGAAATATCACGGACGGACATGCCATCCAACAAAGCGTAGCGTCTCTCCATTTCGCAAAGACAATACTGCAATGCCTGCATAGCTTTTTTAGGTTCAGTTATTACAGGAGTCAAAAGATGAGGAATGTCGTTGTAAAGCTTAAGCTCAACAATTTTTGGGTCAATCAAAATCATTTTCACATCTCTTGGACTTCTTTTGTAAAGCATACTTACAATCATGCTGTTTACACAAACCGATTTTCCTGCACCTGTTGCACCAGCAATCAAAAGATGGGGAGTCTTAACCAAGTCAATTACCTGGGTTTTTCCTTGGATGTCTTTTCCAAGAACAACAGGCACTCCCATTTTTGTCCACTCTGGTCTATCCTGTTCCAGACATTCACGGATGGAGATAATTGCTCTGGATTTGTTAGGGACTTCAATACCAACTGCATGTTTTCCAGGGATTGGAGCTACAATACGAACGGAACTAGCTGCGAGACGAAGGGCGATGTTGTCAGCTAATGCAACAATTCTGTTGAGTTTTACACCTGGAGCTGGCAGGATTTCAAACATTGTTACCACAGGTCCTTTTTGAATGCCCGTAACTTCTGCGTCAATCTTGAATTCCGCCAAAGTTTCTTTCAAATTTCTTGCGGCCAGTTGTGTACCTTCATCGATTTCCCAATATGGGTTATTTTCATAGGCAGTCAAAAGGTCGTAAGGAATGTTGTACACATTTTTCCAGACATTTGGTTTTGGAGGTGTGGGCTTGTTATCTGCAAAGACCAAATCCACCGGCTGTTTTGTTGCATTGTTGTCGGAATCTGGTGATTGATTGAGGGGACTGTAATTGGAATTGTCCTGTTCATCTTCAAAATCATCCAGAATTTCGCTGTCATCAATTTCATCTGCCTCAAGTTCGTCGGTTATGTATTCATCTGGAGCGGCTTCATCCAAAACAGCGTCGTCCATTTCGTACTGTTCTTCATAGCCTGCATCTCCGTTGTCTTCATCTTCCAATCCAAGAGGGTCGATGTTTGAAACAAATTTTTGTGGAGCTGGACTGTTGTTTTGTTCTGCGACCTTTGCAAGTTCAGCCTCTTTTTGAGCTTTCAACGCTTCTGCTCTGGCGATAAACGATTTGTGTCTTTGGGCAATCTCTTCATCGGATTTGACTTGAGCTTTGTCCTGGTTTGCCTGAGCTTGTGGAGTCTGAACAGTTTTTGGAGTCTGGACAATCTTTGGAGTCTCGTCAAATTTTGGAATCGGTTTTTCAATAACAGTTTTGATTTCTGGTTCTTCCGCTATTTCATCAAAAGATGCTTCCACTGAATTTGATTCCATCTCCATTGCCTGCTGATTTGATTTTTCATCATAAATCTGGGTGAATGGTTGATTGTCTTCGTAGCGTTCTTCATCAACATTTTCTTCTTCATGGATTTCTTCCACTTCTGTTTGAGGAATCTGAGGTGTGAATCGAGCCTTGTAGTCTTTGTCCGATGAAAGTCTTTTTTGTACGTCTTCTTCCATTCTTGCAAAAACCGATTTCAAATCGCCTGTGGATGTTGAAACTTCTGCCTGGACATTTTTTGTGCTTGGAGTCCATGAATCCTGGGATGTGCTTGCCTTAAGTTCTTCACGAATTTGAGCGTAACGTCTTTCCTGTTCAAGTTCCCTTTGACGAGCGGCTTCTGCTTTTTCCATTTGAGCTTTTTCAAGATCCGCCTGTTGTTTTTCTGCACGAATCTGGGCAGGGGTCTTTTGATTTTCACGGGCGCTAACCCTTTGACGAATCTGCTGGATAAAAGAACTTTCCTCTTCATCTCCACTTACAAAACTTTCGACTGGTTCTGCTTCAAGTTCCTGGGACGTGGATGTTTCATAATCGTCTTCCACAAAAGCTTCCGGCATGGCAGGTTCAATCTGGTCATAAAAATCATCGGTGTTGTTGTAATCAGCTTCAGCCTGGGACAATTCGCTTAGGAAATCTGTTTCGTTTTGGTCCTGGTTTTGTCTTTCGAAAATGTCAATAATATCTTCCGCTTCATCCACGTCGTCGAAATTGTTTTCATCAACCTGTTCTTCGGAAAAATCGTTTTCTTCATAATCGCCGAGGATTTCTTCATCATCGTCCTGGAATGAATCAATCTGCTGGTCCGTGGAATTATCTGAATCAAAGTCGGAGGCATCCACAATCATTGTAGGATTTCTCTTGTCAAAAGACAGATTGTTCTGGGTGTGACTTTCGATAGCCACAACTGTGTCCGCAACTTTTGGTCGTTCAGGCAAATCCAAGTCTGCGTAGTCATCCTCTTTCAGAACCACACGTTCGGCAGGCTTCTTGAAAAAGTCGTTTATATCAACTGTTTCATCTTCTTCAACTTTTTTGCCAAAGACCTTGTTCAGCACGGATGGATTTTCTTTGTCCTGCTGGTCTCCATAATCCATAATGTCCTGATATTTGTTTGAAACTTTTTTCCATGCCTTCTTGAATGGATTTGCCAATTTTTGGCCCAAAGTCTTAGGTTCTTCCTCTTCTTCAATCTGGTTGATTTCTTCATCTCCAGACCCCACAAGCAAAGGTCTTTTTTCTTGGAAAAAGTCTTCAGTGACAGTTGGTTCCTGAAAAAAGTCGTCCACATCGCTATCTTCATCAGAAACTGTTGTCTCCTCTGGTTCATTTTCTGCGACATCTGGGAAATTTTCGTCCTCATCAATAATCAATGCAACTGTATTGTCAGGGTCGATTTTTGTGTTGTCCAAATTTGCTTGAGTGATTTTGGAATCTTTCTTGGAAAAATCAACAAATCTGTCGGCAAGGTTGATAAAGAATTGGGCAAATTTGTTCGGGACCTTTTCCTCTTCGTCGTCCTTTTCAATATCCATGGGAGCACTTGTAAGATTTGGCTTGTTCTGTTCCTTCAGTTTGCTTTTTAATTTTCCAGCCAAAATAATTGTGACCAAGTATTCCACCACAAGCAAAAGGACTGTGACCACGGAGATGAAAACTATTTTTACAAAAGAGCTGGCCTGTGAATCGTTTATGAGTGTTGAACGAATCAGTTTTTCCGCAAGAACGATGGTGAAAAAAGGTATTGGACTTACAATCAAGCATAGTGAACGCTGGGTTGACCATCGAGAATCAAAACAGAAAGACCCCGCGACTATAAAAAATAGAGGAATCAGCAGACTTGAAAGTCCGTAGCTTGGATATAAAATCCTTCCCAGCCCCGTAAATATGCTGTTGTCTGATGTTTTTCCAAAAACGCTCTTGAAGATTGCGACAGTCAGAAATGCTGCCAAAATAAAAAGTATGATGCCGGCAACGATAGACGCTATCCGGTCTTTTTTAGAAAGTTTTGCCATAATCCACCCAATTTTTTTTCCTGAAACCCGGAGCCCCCTCCGTGCATCGGTTGTCCATTTCAACCAAAGCTGGTTTCAAAATCCCCTGCAAAATAAATTTGCCCTTAGATTATCGGCAAAATTTTAACAACAGTCAAGGGTGTATTTGTTGTGGAAATCTCTAAAACTGCAATTTTTAGGAATAATGAAACTCTGGAGATTGTAATTCTTTGAGGTAACTTTGAAAATGGTATTTTTTTTAGCCATGTGATTGCAAAAATTAAAACAGTCTGGCACATCGGGGATGTTCTTGTTAACGAAAAAGTGTTTTTCGGAGATGCTCTTGATTTTATGTCCGTCAAGATTTATAATTTAGTCGTGTCTGAATTATACATTGTTGGAACGCCTATTGGGAATTTGGGGGATATCACCTATCGCGCTCTTGAAACTTTCAAGTCCGTGGATGTGGTGGCGGCTGAGGACACAAGACATACTCTTGAACTTTTAAGCCATTTTGAAATCCGAAAACCCATGATTAGCTGTCGTTCCCAAAACGAGAAGATTGCGGCTGAAAAAATAATTGCTCTTTTGGACGAAGGAAAGTCCGTTGCCTATGCCAGTGACGCTGGTGAACCTGGAATAAGTGACCCCGGTGCTGTTTTGGCTGGAGAAGTCAGAAAGGCTGGTCACAAGGTGGTGCCAATTCCTGGTCCATGTGCATTTGCGACCTTGGTTTCAGTGGCTGGGGCAGGTGGAAAGACTTTGGTTTTTGAGGGATTTTTGTCTCCAAAGCCTGGTCGCCGCAGAAAAAGACTTCGTGAACTTATGGCCATGGATGCCGCCGTGGTGGTTTATGAAAGTCCGTTCCGTGTGGTCAAACTTTTGGCAGATATTGTTGATATCGATCCTGAAAGGCGAGTGGTTGTGGGTCGTGAATTGACCAAGCTTCATGAGGAAATCAACGACGGAACTGCAAAAGAGATTTACGAGGATTATTCAAGCCGCAGTAAGGTTTTAGGTGAGTTTGCAATTTTTATTTCTTCTAATAAAAATGTTAAACTTTTAGATGACGACTCCGATAATAAAAATGAGGAAGGTTACTATGATGATTGACAAGATTACAAGAGTCGAATCTCTTAACAATCTTCAGAACGCAAGACGCTCAAACAACGTCGGAAATCTGAAGAGCGGGTCTGACGAAATCAACGTATCCGACGAAGCAAGGGAATTGGCAACTGAATACTACATGGGAAAGGTTGCTGCTGAAACTCCTGATGTTCGCCAGGACTTGATCGAGCAGATTAAGATCAAAATTCAGGACCCCAACTATTTGAACGCAGAAACAATCGCCGCAACTGCTGACCGAATCATGGGTGCATACGGTTTGTAATTGTTTTTGCTGACTTGGAAGTTGGCGCTGGTAACGGGTGGAAGTCTGGACTAAATCTTGAATGTGGATTCCCAAGGTTTAGCTTCAGAACATTGAGGGATTTACAGATTGGGTTTAGACTTCTGAGAAAGAGGGCTTTTCCATTTTTTGGAGAGGTCCTTTTTTGTTTTTAAATATTCCCAGTCTTCCGAAGAGTCTAATGATTTTTCATCTTTCATTTTTCATTTTTCACCAACCGTTTAAAGTTTGTTTTTAAATTTTCCGTTAATTGATTAAGGGATAGAATTTCTGTCCGGGAGTTTTAGATGTCTGATTTTATTTTTAAGATTCAACCTAACATTGTTTTGGGATCCTACACCACCAGTAGATTGGGGCAGTATGTAAAAGAATTTGGAAGCAAATTCATGGTCATAATGGATCCTGTCTTGAAGCAGGTTGGAAATGCGGAGAAAGTTACAAAATCTCTGGAAGACCGAAATATTGATTTTTTTGTCTTTGATGAAATTCCCGGCGTGGCAGATACAGAAGTGGTTGGTCGTGCCTTGACCCTTGCTCGTGAAGCATATATCCATGGCGTGATAGCGGTTGGTGGTTCAAAGACCTTGAATCTTGCAAAAGCTGTCTGCACACTTTACCACGAGACCCATGAAATCTATGATTTTATTGATGGAGCGATTCCTTCTACTGCACCGATTCCTTTAATTGCTCTTCCAACCACAATCCGAGAGTCATTCATTTTTACAGACAAGACCCCTGTGGTGGATGCCCGTTCATCAAAAATCAGGATACTGAAAAGTCAGGGAGCTTTGTGCAGGTTGGCGTTGTTTGATCCAAACTTGACAGTCTCTCTTACGGAAAACCAGATGGCGTCCATGGCAATCGAGTGTCTTTGTATCGCCACTGAAGCATATCTCAGCCAGAAAGCCACATTCTTTAGCGACATGATTGCAGAAAAAGCTGTTGAACTTTTGAGCTACGCTATGGACGGTTCTCCGACTTTGACAATTACGACTCCACAGGAAGTTTTGTTCAGCCAGGCAGGTTGTATGGCATCTTTGGCGGCTGCGTCAAGTTCAGTAGGTGCTGGTTCGCTTATTTCTCTGTGCGTCAATTCCCGATACAAGATCACCAAGTCTTTGACCACCTTGATTTTGTTCCCATATATCATTGAGGATGCTGCAAAATTTAGAAAGGACCGTCTGGCTCGTTTGTCCAGAATCCTTCGTGCGGCTCCAATTGATTCCACAGACAATGATGCAGTCGAGGCATTGGTTGAATATGTTCGCCAACACATAGCCAAGGCAAATCTCCCTGCCCGTTTGAAGGACTTGAATATTTCCATCGAACAGTTGGCTCTGTCTGTTGAAGATGCCCAGGAAGTTGATTTGATTAACACCTTGCAG
This sequence comes from Treponema sp., assembly GCA_045640345.1. Lineage (GTDB taxonomy): Bacteria > Spirochaetota > Spirochaetia > Treponematales > Treponemataceae > Treponema_D. The sequence continues at coordinate 8,475 of JAZUEV010000481.1, read as the reverse complement.
AGAAGCATGACCAGCGACGATTTGTTTGAAATCATCAAGCAGGCATTCTAACCTTTGTATCAAATAGAAGAAAATGATAGCACCAGATCGGCTTTCTGAACTTTCTGCGGGACAAAAAAGACGAAAATTGGCTCTTACCTTTGGTGAATTGGAAAGGGATATTGCGGGAATCGCTGAAAAAGGCATGTCCTATAATTTCCCATCCATGACCAGGGAGGAGTATACAAAAACAGTTGCAAGAATTGTTTTAGGCGACCCAAAACTTCCACCGGAAACTGCATCTGAGTTGTCCAAGTTGATTGACAGCAGTGATTTTGATGAAAGAAGGGTCTGCAATGTGGCCCGCAATGCGCTTTTATCAATAATCGGGACATTCCCAGCTGAATGGGACTTGGTTATCGCCCCTCATTCCACAGAAAAATCCTCGGTAGAAAAAAGAAACTTCTTTCCTGGGGTCAATGTTTATGCGGAAGACATACGATCTCCTTTCAACCTTGGTTCAATCTTCAGAACGGCGGAGGCCATGGGTTGTGAAAAAGTGTTCATCTCTCCCCAATGTACAGACCCCTCACAGACAAATGCAATCAGAAGTGCCATGGGTTGTATTGAAACTTTGGGGTACACCAGATGCACTTTGGATGAACTGGAAAAAGAGTCCGAGATTTTTGTTCTTGAGACTGGTGGAACTCCCGTACAGGAATTTGAATTTCCAAGACAGGGGACTGTTATTATTGGGTCCGAAGAATTGGGGGTAAGTCCTGAAGCGTTGAGCAAGGCAAAGGGAAGAATCGTCACCATACCAATGACAGGTCTAAAGGCGTCCCTGAATGTGGGTGTGGCTTTTGGAATACTTATGCAGGAATGGACAAACTATCTAAGGAACAATTAAAAAATATGCTTTAAATTGTGAAGAATCTGTGGTAAAATATAAGAATATAAAAAGTAGAGGATGAATTTATGGCACAAGCTGAGAATATAGAGGTTGATGTTTCAAAAGTCAGAAAGGCGATACAATCTGGCGTGCCTCTAACCATCACCACATACACACTGCCCCACGAGATGGAAGATTATATGGCGGATGTGATGAAGGTTTTTCTGACCGAAGTTCGTCAGGACCAGATGGTTGAAAGCCTGTGCTATTGCTTGAAAGAGTTGGTTAATAATGCCAAGAAGGCCAACACAAAAAGGATTTATTTTGAAGAAAAGGGTTTGGACATAAATATCAAGTCCGACTACGACAAGGGAATGAAAAGTTTCAAGGAAGAGACCCTTGCAAATATAAACCATTATCTGGAAATACAAAAGGAGCGTGGACTTTACATAAAAGTGGTTATGCAGACCCGCAACAATAAAGTTCGTGTGGAAGTTAGAAACAAGGCCGAGTTGACCTATTATGAATACAAGCGCATCCATGATAAAATCAACAGGGCACAACAGTACAGGTCTGTGGAGGAAGGACTTTCGCAGTTGCTGGACGATTCAGAAGGTGCGGGGCTTGGCTTGGTTATTATGATTTTGGTCCTCAAGAAAATTGGACTGAACGAGGAAAGCTACCAGGTTTTGAGCGAAGGTGGAGAGACAATCACAAGGTTGACACTGCCATTCAGCGACCAGATGACCCACGACATTTTTGAGCTTTCGACCAAATTTGTGGAATTGATCAACGGTCTGCCGGAGTTCCCTGAAAATATAAACGAGATAAACAGGGTGATGAACGACCCTGACAGCAAGATGAGCGACATTGCCATGAAGATTTCCAACGATGTCTCCCTTACTGCCGAACTTTTGAGATTGGTCAATTCAGCGGCATTTGCTTTGGCTACCCCTTGTCGCTCCATTGGCGAGGCTGTTAAACTTGCTGGAATCCGTGGTATAAAAAATCTTTTGTACTCCATCGGCTCCATGAAATCGTTGGCGGCTTCGGAAGATGAGATGGTGAAGGAGTTGTGGAATCATTCCTACAGGGTGGCTTTTTATTCCTACAACCTTGCCAGAAGTTTTTGTCGAAACCAGGTTGAAAGGGTTTTTGTTGAAGACAGCTATGTCTGTGGACTTTTGCACGATATAGGAAAAATCGTTTTTCAGACTGCCCATCCAGAGATTTTGGAAAAAATGGGTGGACTTTGCAGCGATTATGGTTTAAGTTCCGATTTGTTTGAACGATTGGTTGCCGGTGTCAATCATGCGGAAATCGGTGCCATGGTAGCAAAAAAGTGGAATTTCCCGGACATAATTGAAAAAGTGATTCGATATCACCATAATGCTGACTGTGCTCCTGCTGATTGTAAAAGATTGGCGGAAATTGTTAGCATTGCCGATGACTTGAGTCATTATCAGTCGGGAGATTTGGAATATTCCCAGATTGACAGAAGCTTGATGGAATCTTTTGGAATCAAGACAGAAGAAGATATCAAAGCCATTTCTGCGAGACTGGAAAAAGCGTTCCAAAGGGACAAGGGCAATTCATAATTTTGGGTTGCTGATTTTTGTAAATTATTTTCTATTATATATGGTAGATTCTGAATAAGATTTTTGGAATCGACACTTGAGGGAACATCTAAAGATTTCAATTTTTAGAGATGCCCTTGATTTTATGGAAGAAAGGAGTGTATATGAGCGGAATTGAAGACATGGATCCAGAGATTGCGGCTCTTTTGAGCGAGTCAGAAAGCGGTTCGTCAGGTGACAATAGTTCAAAACTTCCTGTGTTTGATGATGAGGAAGGTTTTTCATTTGCTGATGGTGGAAGCGGTCGCTATAAGGATGACGGTGATGAAGAAGTAAAAAATCCCCTTGCCGTGGATTTGAGCGTAAGTAAGTTCAAGCCTGTTGAAAAGGAGTGGGAAGAAACACCTAATCCTGTTTTTGACGATTCAAAATATTATAAGACTTGTTTCACAGGAGAAGATGAAAGCGCACCTCGTTTGCATCAGCTTTTGTCCAAATATTTGACATCCCAGGACAGAAACGGTAGGTCCCTCTATCGTCAGCAGATTATTCCTGCCTATTGGAATTTCTTGCGTTCATTGGCTCCAAAGATGGGAAATCCAAATACTCCATTGTGCAAAAAACTTGCCATGCGCTATGGTTTGGTTCTGCCGTCAATTTTAACACCAGAGCAGAAAGACTTTTTCTCCAGGGCCGTCTTGAACAATGAAACTGGAGAACCAATCCTTTATATGGATGAATGGGTCAAGGAAATTGCCGCAGGTCGTCTTACACCAAGTTTGACAGATGAAATGCCTTTGAAGAAAAAAGCAGGTCCAGGTGCGGAGGCTCAGAGAATCCAGCAGTTGAAAAGCAAAAACGACGGTAAGCTCCAGAGTTCTGAAAATCTCTTGTCATCCCGTGAAGCAGAAAGAGACCGTCTTGAATCTTTGGTTATGGACAAAATCAAGATGCTCACAACCCACGAGCCTGTTATTGGTCTTTCATCCCATCGTGCTCCATATACGGAAGAGCAGAGAAGGATGTTCACCGAAATCAACAGCACATTCCACTCTTTGCAGAAAGTTGACAAGGAATTGGCCGGATATCTCCGTGAACTTCAGGAAGCAAAAGAGACTCGCTATAGCCTGGAATCCAAGGCCGCTGAATTGGGTGATGAAGGAGTCCAGACAGTTGGAGTGGAAGAAGTCCTTAACGAAATGACAACAGTCCGACAGATGGCAAAGATGACTTGTGGTCGTCAGGGTAACCAGTTCCCAATCCTCAGCAAAGAATTCTTCCATTGTCTGGGCAGGGAAACAGGATTCCGTGAAAATGTCCTTCGTGAATTGGCAGAAATTGAATCAATCGACCCAGGTTGTTTCCAGAGAATCCATCGAAATATTCCAAACAGAATTGTTCCTTATGTTATTTTGGTCCCGACATACGGTGACTCTGGTTTCTGTTGGGAACCTTTTGACCGTATGAACCGTGTTACAAGCCGTGGTAGAATCGCTATTCCTATGTATCCAAGAAATCTCAAGATTGCTTGTCTGAGTGCCGTGGCTGACCTTCGTTGGCAGGTTGCAAAAGAAAAAGCTTCTTTCGACTGGATGTCTGAAGGTTTGACGGGACAGTATTTCCAGTACATCGAAGGTAAAAAGCTCAAGGGAGATTTGAAGCAGTACTTTATTGAAGACTATATCTTGTGGATGACAAAGGAATGTAACGGAACCCAGAAAATGGAAAAAGAAGTCCGTGCAATCTTCTGGAGATACATCCCATTCACCCAGGAACGCAAGGATGACTTGAAAAAACGTTCAATGGTCTATCAGGAACTGTACCAGAGAGATATCAACAAGAGCATGAGCGACGGTTATTGATAACCAACCAAGTGCCTTAAAAATCCATCGTTTCTGTTCAAATTTGGTTTTTCTTGACCAAACCTCGCAGACGGTGGATTTTTTTTTGTGACCACCAAACTAACCAGCTACCACTTCTATGTCCGATTGTCATAGCGAAAATCAAATTTTTTCCATAAGAAAAGAACCTAAGCGATAGGCTAAAAAACAGTTGAATATTTTGTAAAAATCATCTTATAATATAAGTATGAAGAATTCTTTTTACAATAAAATTTCACGCCACCTGTATAAGGCCATGGCTATATTTTTTCTGAGCATTTTTGCATCACAGTGTTTTGCTCAATCTCCAACTAGGACTGCAAGTTCAAAAGCTGAACAGGACAAGCGTTATCTGGAAATCATTAACACTCTCTACTATTATATTCAGCAGAATTATGTAGAAGATGTTGACCCGGAAGTTCTTTACGCAGGTGCATTGAAGGGTATGCTGGAAGCTTTGGAAGACCCTTATTCAGTGTACATGCCAAAAGAAGAGTGGAGAGACCTGAAGGATACCACTGTCGGTAGTTTTGGAGGGGTCGGACTTTCTATAACCAAGCCAACGGAGAATAAACCGGACAAGCCTGCCTATGTGGAAGTTGCCCAGCCGATTGAAGATTCACCTGGATATAAAGCAGGAATCCAGGCAGGTGACTTGATAATAGCAGTTGACGGAATCGATACATCCACCATCACCATGAATGAAGTATTGGACCATCTTCGTGGAGTGGTTGGAACAAATGTCACAGTAACAATTCGCCGTGGAAAGACCATGGAGTTTGATAGAGTTTTGACCAGGGCGGTCATTGAAAATCCAACCGTCAAATATGGTATGATTGAAAACACAAAAATCGGCTACATCAAGATGACGGAGTTTTCTTCAAATACAGCTATGAGAGTTCAGGATGCCTTGGACAGTTTTGTCAGTTCAGATTATAAGGGGCTTATCCTTGACCTTCGCAACAACGGTGGTGGACTTTTGACTTCCGCAGTGGATATTGCTGATAAATTTATTGATTCAGGCATAATCGTATCCACAAAAAGCCGTATATCTTATGAAAATTCAGTCTACACGGCTCGTCGTGCAAAAACAAAGGTAAAAAACATTCCTGTCATTGTGTTGATTAACGGAGCCTCAGCATCGGCATCGGAAATTCTTGCAGGTGCGCTGAAGGATACCCATGTTGCATATTTGGTTGGTGAAAAGACTTTCGGTAAAGGAAGCGTCCAGATTCCAAGCGAATTGGTCAACAATGATGGATTCAAAATCACAGTGGCAAGATATTATTCACCAAGCGATACAAATATCGATAAAATCGGTATTCCACCAGATAGGGAAGTAAAATTCCCAGAGTTTACTCCTGAAGAAGAAAAAGCCTATGTGGATTTGGTTTCATCAGAAGAAATTGAAAACTATGTGGAAAAGCACCCGTCCATGACAGAATCGGAAGTTGCGTCCTATTCAAAGATTTTGACTTTGGCATATCCAGTGGATGAAAGGGTCATCAGAAAATTGGTTCGCAATGAATTGGACAGAACTAAACCGTCCCGTCTTTATGATTTGGACTACGATGTTCAGTTGAAGGAAGCCATCAAGATTCTTGAAACCGAAGATATGTCCCAGTTGATGAAGACCACAAAAACTTTGAGCCAGTTGCAGGCAGAAGTAAAGATTGATTCAGAAAAATAACTGATGAGACAATTTATTGCAGATGCTGAACTTGATTCATCCGGATGCTTGGTTGTAAACGGAAAAAAATTTCGTCATATTGTCCAAGTGCTTCGGGTGAGTGAAGGGGACATGATTCATACAAGACTTCCCGATGGTTCAATCCAGCAAATGACGGTCGCCAAAATCAACAGGGAGGAAAAGACTCTTGTTCTTCAGGTGGCTGGTGAAAATTTGGTTGAACAAAAATCAACGGAAGCCCAACCCTTGAACTCCAAACCTGATTTGGAAATTTATTTGTTCCAGTTTGTGGCGAAACCACCTAAGATGGATTTGATTATCCGTCAAGCCACTGAATGTGGTGTAGAAAAAATTGTGCCAGTGTCTGGAGAATTTTGTCAAAGTGGTTCAATCGAGTCTGCCACAAAAAAAAGTGACGGCAAAGATGAGCGATGGACACGGATAATCACCGAGGCCAGGGAACAAAGTGGGTCACCTGTGGACACAAAAGTTTTGCCGTGCGTTTGTCTTTCGGAAGCCTTGGAGTTGTGGAAATCAGAAAATGATTGTGGCAAAGGGGTTGTTCTTTATGAGCAGTCTGCTGGTACTGTCACAATTCATCAAGCATTTGCCGATAATCAAGAAATAAAAAAAGTCGCCGTTTTTGTTGGTGCTGAAGGTGGAATCTCCCCGGATGAAATCAAGTTGATGAAGGAATCTGGAATTACCCCTGTGCATTTGATGACAAATATTTTACGGTGCGAGACCGCCGCTTTGTATGGTTTGTCGGTTGTGCAGAACACGATTATGGAGAAAAATTTATGGCAATTCAAAGAATAAATATTTTGGGTGTGGGTGTTGATGTTTGTGAAGCCCAGGACTTGGAACAGAAGGTTATGGAAATGGTTGAGCAGCCGGGGACAAAGCAGATTGTCTTTTTGTCTGTTTGGGGACTGCTGAAAGCTCGAAGGAAGGGTGAGTTTGCCCGTTGTGTTCAGAATGCCGATTTGGTTTTGCCGATTTCCAAAAGTATTTTGAAGGGTGCAAAAAAACTTCGCCAGAATGTTCCTGTTCGCTACAATCCCTTCAATGCAATAATCAGCGTCCTTAGTGTTTTGGAAAGTCATTACAAATCAGTCTATCTTTTGGGTGGAAAAAAGAAAACCCTTATGACAGCTGAAAAAAATGTCCGAACCACATTCAAGGATCTGCAGGTTGTGGGTAGATATGTGGGATATTATCCAAAGACGTTGGAAGAAGATATTGTCCAGGCCATCTACAAGGCATCTCCATCTTTGGTTCTGGTCAGCGAGGGAATCAAGGAAAAAGATGTCTGGGCATATAACAGACGCAACAGTTTTTCATCCAGCATTTTTGTTTATGAAAAAGACATAATCGGAATCTTCGGTGAAAGAGTCAACAGGATATCTGAAAAAAAATTCGACAAGGGATTGGAAATTTGGGACGAAATCCGCCACAATCCATTAAAAATCTTTTTGATTTTCCCTTACATGAAGTACAAAATCCTTTTGACCTGGAATCGTCTCTTCGGCAAAGAAAAATAGAACTTGCTGGGAAAAATTAGGGCAAAGGTCGAACTTAAATTTTTAGCAAATTTTACAACACAAAAAACATAAATTGTCACAGGGATTTGGATAATCTAACGACTTTTCTTTAAAAAAGAAATGCAAGCGTTTTTTTGCTGAATTAATAAAAAGAAAATGACTTTTTGTTAGCAAAATCGAATCCATGTGACATAATAAAAAATCGGTCCTCCCAAGAACGACAGTCCCTCCCATGGGTGTCTGTAGATTTATAATCGGTTCCTTCCAAGAACAACCATCCCCCGACAAGTGTCTGGAAATTTATAATCGATTCCATGGAAATCGTTAGACCTGAACAAATCCGTGTGTAAAAAAAACGTTCGCTTATTTCCGTCTTTTGTGTTTGAGATCTCTCCACTTCACTACGTTTCGGTCGAGATGACGGCCTCACAACAAGTATCTGTAAATTAATAACCGTTCCTTCCAAGAACAACCATCCCCCAACAAGTATCTGGAGATTTATAATCGGTTCCTTCCAAGAACGACAGTCTCCATATAAGTGTCTGTAGATTTATAACCGTTCCTTCCAAGAACAACAGTCTCCATATAAGTGTCTGTAGATTTATAACCGTTCCTTCTCCAAGAACAACCGTCCCCCTATGAGTGTCTGTAGATTTATAACCGTTCCTTCCAAGAACAACCGTCCCCCTATGAGTGTCTGGAAATTTATAATCGGTCCTTCCAAAAACAAAAGTCCCTCCTATGAGTATCTGGAGATTAATAATCGATTCCATGAAAATCGTTAGACTTGAACAAATCCGTGTGTAAAAAAATACGTTCGCTTATTTCCGTCTTTTGTGTTTGAGATCTCTCCACTTCACTACGTTTCGGTCGAGATGACGGCCTCCCATGAGTGTCTGTAGATTTATAATCG
>JAZUEV010000480.1:0-2655 GCA_045640345.1 Treponema sp. | reverse complement strand
ACGCGCTTCGCTTGGTCGAAATGACATCGATAAAGTACTTCGCTTGGTCGAAATGACTTCGATAAAGTACTTCACTTAGTCGAAATGACTTCGATAAAGTACTTCACTTGGTAGAAATTGTTATTCGTTTTTTATCAACAGTCATCAAAATCCATTTTATTCAAGTTTGAGAATTTCTTCTATCTTGTCGAATTCAATATCCTCGACTGCTTGAATAAGGTCGTCCATTTTGGAAGCCAAGGCTGACGGAAGTTTTAGGGTCTTCAATTTGTCCACCGATTGTTCAACTTTATCCAATGCAAAATCAGCACAAGAGGATAAAATTTCATCAATGATTTTTTGCAGGTCCTCAGCAGAAATATCAGTTTTATCATCATCAGATTTTTCACCGTAGATTTTCACATCCTGCAAGATTTCATTGTACGAACGATAGAGTTTCAACATGACGGACGCTTTTTCTTGAATGTCGTTGAAAAGCAAAGTGGTGTTCTCAAACATGGACTGGATTTTTTTTCCAAGCAACTCAATGTATTCCGCTTGAATTGACAGATTCATAGCACCAATAATTCTTGCAGAACTTTTTAAAGCGTGAACCTGGATTGTGAAATTCTTGAAATCCTCTGCCTTCAAATAATTTTCAATAGCGTCTGCATTTTTTGTGATTGAGGATGCAAAAGTTTTTGTGACTCTAACCCAGTTGTCAAAGCTACCAGAATTTTCAATGGCGGTTTTGACATCCAAATCATCGATTTTAAATTTTGGAAAATCTTCTGGAATTTCATTGGAGTCTGTATTATCATCTGCAAGTTTTTCAATCAACGAAGAATTCAACCAACGAAGAAGACATGCCGCAAAATCTTTTCCTTGAGCAGGTTTACTCAAAAAATCATCAAAGCCGTTGCTGAGGAACATTTCTTTTGCACCGTTAACAGCATTGGCACTTAAAGCAACCAAAACAGGAACATCATCGCCGTACCAAATTTCACGAATCTTTTTTGCTGTTTCAATTCCGTCCATTCCAGGCATCTGATGGTCCACAAAAATGATGTCGTATTTTTTTTGCATAATCATTGTCAAAGCTTTGTATCCACTTAGGGCCATATCAATAACGACACCAAATTTTTTCAACAGACCTTCCGCCACCTGCAGATTGACTTCATTATCATCAACAACAAGGATGGATGCTTTGGATGCAGAAAATTTAACGGTCTCATTTTTTTCAACAAACAGAGCCGCCACTTCCGGTTCATCAAGCATGGTGATTGGAATATTTTTTAGTTCGCTATGATATTGGTTGACTGCCGCTCGTTCAAAAATATTCTTATATTTTTCGCCACAGGTTTGTTCGTCCGCAATTTTCTGAGGAAGATTTATATAAAAACAGGAGCCCTTTCCATACTCGGACATAACTCCAATGGTTCCGCCCATCAGTTTAACCAGATTTTTTGAAATTGAAAGACCAAGACCGGTTCCGCCTTTTGATCGGTTCATTTCCATATCGACCTGTCGGAATGCACTGAACAGTTTTTTCAAATCCTCTTCCTTGATTCCAATGCCGCTATCAATAACACTGATTCTGAGTCCGTCCTTGTCTTCATATTTTTTTAGATTTTCAATTCGGATGATGATAAATCCTTTGTCGGTAAATTTTGTGGCATTGCCTGCAAGGTTAATCAACACCTGACGGATGCGCATATCATCACCATAATAAAGGGACGCAAGATTTGGATCGATTTCAATAACAAGCTCCACGGATTTTCCAGACAACCTGACCCGAACCACATTCAGAACATCGTTCATCAGTTTCAGCAAATCATAGTTCACTGGAACGATTTCCATTTTGCCTGATTCAATTTTTGAAAAATCCAAAATGTCGTTGATGATTGAAACAAGACTCATTCCTGAAGAACGGATTTGTCGGATTGTATTTTTTTGTGCATTGTTTATATCAAAGTCCAAAGCAAGTTCGCTCATACCAACAATGGCATTCATTGGTGTACGGATTTCGTGGCTCATGTTTGCAAGAAAAAGGGACTTGAGTTTATTTTCTTTTTCCGCTTGTTTCTGCATATGTTTAATCAGCTGGGAACTTTTAAACTCCTTGTATTTTTGTTCCATTCGTATAAGTGAAACCGTAAGAGTTATAAAAATCAAAAACACAGCGTAAAATGGATAACTGTTGTTTATATCGATTCCGAGATTTCTTTCAAAAATAACATAGATAACAAATTCATAGATGCCAAACTCAACAATGGCGATTGTAAAAATAATTTGAGGCTTGATGTAAATTACGCAGGATGAGATTATCAGACAAACATAGAAAGTTGTCAAATCTTCTGCCCGATGGGAAATGGTGGTGGCCAAAGCGTCGGACAGTGAATAAAGCATGATTATGACCACATAAAACAAGGTGGAAACATAGAATATTTTTTTTCGATTTTTTGGATCTTTTTTATAGTACCGAGAAACGAAAACCATAGCGAGAGAAACTACGGTCATAAAAGAATTCAGATATCTATAAAAAGTTTGGACATCTCTGTAGACCTCTTGTGGAGAAATCAAATTGATAATCAGAAGAAACAGATTGAACATGCCCAGCAACAGACCGTACATGATTATACGGGAACTGTCGATTAATGCACATTCATTACTAAA
>JAZUEV010000479.1:0-2415 GCA_045640345.1 Treponema sp. | reverse complement strand
GGGTCTCCTCAAGTTCAAGAACCTGCTGCCTCAGTGCCGCATATCTTCTTGCCTGGATTCCGTCAAAAATCAGAAGCCCCGGTATGACCAGAGCAAATCCACAAAGACCTAGGATTTTTAGTATATCCGAAAATTTAAATTTCATAAAGCCTCCACACCGTAAAGTCGCTTTTCATCTGCGTCACGGATTTTTCTGACCACCCTTAGTTTTGCGCTTCTGGATGGGGAGTTGTTTTTTATTTCTTCTTCGCTAGGTTCAATCGGTTTTCTGGTAAGGATTTCGCAGCAGGGACTTCCACCACAGACACAGGTCGGAACTTCAGGTGGACATACGCACCGTTTTCCTAAGTTCCTGAAATAGTTTTTCACAATCCTGTCTTCAAGGGAATGGAAAGTGATTACCCCCATTTTTCCACCAGGGGCAAGGATGTTGAAAGCATCATGGATTGCCTTAGGAAGTCTTTTTAGCTCAGAATTAACCTGAATTCTAAGAGCCTGGAAAGTTCTTGTGGCAGGATGTATTTGTCCGTAACGATATTTTGATGGCACCGCGTTGAATATAATATCAGCCAACGCTTTGGTTGATGTGATTTTTCCTGTAGCTCTTGATTGGACAATGGCCGACGCAATTCTTCTGGAATATTTTTCATCGGAGTAAAGGTAAATCATGTTGGCAAGCTGGGTTTCACTCATATTGTTGACCACATCGGCGGCACTTTCTTCTGTATTGGAATTCAACCTCATGTCCAATTCCTCGTCATGCCTGAATGAAAAACCACGGCCGCTACGCTCATAATGATAGACGCTGATACCCAGGTCAAATAAAATGAGGTCGGGACGGCGTTCTTCTGCAGGATAGTTGGCGTAAAAATCGTTGAACCATCCGTTGTAGAAAGCCATCCTTTCCCCGAACTGTGACAGGCGCTCTTTTGCTTTTGCCTGAATCTGGCTGTCGGCATCAAGACCTGTTATGCGTAGCTGAGGAAACTTAGAGAGAAAATTAAAGGAATGTCCACCCTCGCCCAGGGTCGAATCAATCATGAAGGCATCCTTTTCAAAAGGTTCCCCCACAGGAGACAAGAATTCCATGCACTCATTGAGCAACACCGGCGTATGAACAATTTCCACTTTAAGCCCCACCACACATCTGTTTTCCCACCCAACTCATTAGGAAACTTCCAAATTTTAGTCTTGTTTTTTTAGCTTCCGTTTTTTAAATTGGTAAACAGTTAATAACCAATGTCCGTCCCCAAACGGCCATCCAATTTTCATAAGAGTATATCCCGCATACTCTCGATCGCCTCCTGGACCGACGAAGCAGAATCCTCGTCAAACTTCTTGAACACGGCAGCGTCCCACAGTTCCATGTATTTGTTCATGCCAAACACAATGCACTCGCCACCTAAATTCAGAGAAGCAAAATCCCTGAGGCTTTGGGGAATGGAAAGGCGACCAGACTTATCAAAATCAAGGACCTGAGCCGGAGCAATGAAGCGCCTCATCACAAGTCTTTTTTGATTATCAAAAATGGATGCCGACCCGACTATCTTTTCAGTCAGATTTTTCCATTCCTCCGTGGTAAAAAGCATAAGACAATGGTCAAGTCCCTGGGTAACCACCAAGGATTCCTGATTTAAAATGGTGCGCAGCTTGGAGGGAAAGAGAATGCGTCCCTTGTCGTCCATTGTGTTGCTGTACTCACCAATCAGCATTTCCATGCCATTTTTCTCCACTTTTACCCACGTTTTCCCACTAATCGCCATTTTACCCCAAATTTCTTATTTAGTCAAACCAAAAATTTGCCGATTATAGAGAAATTTGAAACTTTTTTTGGGGACAAAAGAATACACAATCTGTTGCAACGGATGGGAAAATGGCGCAAGAGTTCGATTCAAATATGACTTTGATTCAAGGTTGCCGTTGGGCAGGAGATTTTTTGGCGGCTGTAGATTTTTATGATGGGGACTGTGTAGATTCAGGCGAAGAATTTATGTGGACAAAGTTTTAAGGACCGACCAAGAATTTCCACGGTCCAGGTGACCTTTGTAACTGGCCATGGAAATCTGAAAGTCAAGAAGGGACTTTTGTTTTTGTTTTACCAGGTACTCCATGTATTTTATTTTTGAAAAAATTCTACGTTTACTTTGGTTTTTCAATTTCTGGACTACCTTACCGCTTGAACTATAAAAAAAATGCCATCCTAGAAAATTAAGACCACAATCAACACTACTAATAGATGACTTTGGATTCACAAGAATTTTTTGTTCCTGAATTTTAATAAAAATCTTCTCAAAAATATCCATGGCTTTTTTCTTTGAATCAACTAAAAGAATCATGTCATCCATGTATCGCACATAGAATTTTACTCCCAAACCTTCCTTTATATAGCGATCCACAGAATCCAGATACAGCAAC
>JAZUEV010000478.1:0-5125 GCA_045640345.1 Treponema sp. | reverse complement strand
CTGTCCCATCGTTTGACTCCGCTGTCCAATCCCAGATCGACCATGCATTGGTCCATGCAGATCCTACCTCTGACGGGGTATTCTTTTCCGTTGATTGAGACCTTTATTCCTGCCGTTGAGAATCGTCTCACAAATCCATCCCCATATCCAATGGGCAAGACAGCTATGTCAGTGTCGCAGTCCGCCGTCCATGTTCGACCATATCCGACAGATTCGCCTTTGTGGAATCTCTTTATGGCCGAAACCGTTGTCTCCAATGTCATGACAGGCTTAAGTTCCAATGGATGACCTTTTTTTGAAAGATAGTCTTTGTCCACATCGCCTGCGTCGTATCCGTACAGGATGATTCCCGGTCGCACCATATCAAGATGTGTTTCAGGTCTGTCCAATGTGGCCGCCGAATTTGCGCAGTGACATATTCCAGGGTCAAGGTTTTTCTCTCTTATACTTTTTATTGCCTGCTGGAAGAGCTTGAACTGTCCATCGGAATATTCAATCGATTCATTGTCCTTGCAGTCGCTGGTTGCAAAATGTGTCATGGTGCCCTGAAGGAAAAGATTTTTGGAAACGCTTATCGCCTGGGCCATATCCGCCGCGTCATCCACTGAACAACCAATCCTTCCCATGCCCGTGTCCACCGCAAGATGCACCGGATAGTCTTTTTTCCCTTGCCGTCCAGCTTCATCGTCGAACATTCTGATATATTCCAAGTCGAACACGAAAGGTGTTACATTTTTTTTGACCGCAAGTTCAACTTCCATGGGGGAACAAAGACTGAAAAGGAGGATTGGGGATTCTATGCCGTTGTCCCTCAGTTCCACAGCCTCGTCCACAGTTGCCACCGCCAGAAAATCAGCGCCAACTTCCAAAGCAGATTTTGCACATTCCACGGCTCCGTGACCATATGCGTCCGCTTTCACGGGCACACAGATTTTTGTTCCTGTCTTTGTGAAACTTCTTACATTTCTTATGTTTTCCTTAAAATTCTCCAGATGTATGACAGCTTTTGTTGCTCTCAATTTATTTTCCTCGTTTTTTTTTTTTGATTATTCGCAAATAGATGATAGCTTTCTATTAACAGAAAATCATTTTTGTGCTATGTTAGATTTCGACAGAATATCATATTTTGAAAAGAGGATAAACATGGCAGATTTGGATTACGACTCAAACAAAACCTTCGCAGCGGCAGTTGAAAGAAGTCGCAAGATAGAGGAAGATATTTCCAAGAACCCGAAGAACTACAGGGTGCTTACAGGCGACAGACCTACTGGAAGATTGCACATAGGACATTACTTTGGATCCCTCCAGAACAGGGTGAGACTTTCAAGGCTTGGTGTCCCTACAATGATCTTGATTGCTGACTACCAGGTTCTCACTGACCACGATGCGTTCCAGGAAATCAGTCAGAACACGAAGCAGCTTGTCATTGACTACTTGGCGGCGGGAATCGAACCAGGCGAAGATGTTATCATCTATCCTCACAGCTACATCCCTGAATGTAACCAGCTTATGCTTCCGTTCCTTACATTGGTCAGCAACGCGGAACTTTCAAGGAATCCAACGGTCAAGGAAGAAATCCAGAGCGCCGGACTCAAGAATGTAAATGCCGGTATGTACACATATCCAATCCACCAGGCCTGCGACATTTTGTTCTGCAAGGGAAATGTCGTTCCTGTGGGAAAGGACCAGCTTCCACATCTTGAGCTTACCAGAACCATCGCGAGACGTTTCAACGAAAAATTCTGTGTCGGCAGGGATCCAATCTTCCCTGAACCACAGGCACTTTTGTCAAAGACTCCTAGCATCTTGGGATTGGACGGAAGGCAGAAGATGAGCAAGTCCAGGGGCAACGCTATCATGCTGTCGGCAACCGAAGACGAGACCGCAAAACTTATCAAGAAAGCGAAGACCGACCAGGAAAGGCACATCTCCTACGATCCTGTCAACAGACCGGAAGTGGCCAACCTTCTTATGCTTATATCCCTTTGCACCAAGGAAGCCCCGGAAGCCATAGCTGAAAGAATCGGTGATGGCGGTGGAGGTATGCTCAAGTCCACTCTCACCGAGGCTCTTAACGAAGAACTTAGGCCTCTACGCACAAAGAGAGCTGAACTTGAAAAAAATCCTGACTACATCAGGAAGGTTCTTTTGGACGGTTCCGCAAGGGCCAGGGAAATTGCTGTGCAGACTTTGAACGAGGTCCGAGAAGCAATGAACATGGTCATCTAGTTCAGTGCGTTACCGAAAAATGACTCAGGACATGACAGAGGGAAGCCCCCTCAAGCACATAATCAAGTTCTCCATCCCCTTGCTTCTGGGTAACCTTTTCCAGCAGACCTACAATATGTTTGACGCCATAATAGTCGGTCAGAGGCTGGGCTCGAAGAGTCTTGCGGCGGTGGGAGCTTCAAGTTCGGTACAGTTTTTGGTCCTTGGATTCTGCATGGGCATCTGCGCAGGTTTCTCCATACCGGTTGCCCAAAGATTTGGCGCCAAGGACTATAGAGGGATGAGGAGGTATGTCTTTGTTGGATCATGCCTGTCCTTTTTCTTTGCGGCCTTGATCACCTTGACGTGCGCCTTGCTTTGTCCACAGATTTTGAGACTGCTCCGTACCCCCGATGATATTTTCGGTAACGCATTCGCATATCTTTTTATCATCTTTCTTGGCATCCCTTTTTCCATCCTTTACAATTTTCTGGCGGGCATATTGAGAGCTGTCGGCGATACGAAGACTCCTTTCGTTTTCCTTATCATCTCCGCCGCCACAAATATTTTGCTGGACCTGCTTTTCATAATAGTATTCAACTGGGGATGCGCAGGAGCGGGAGCGGCGACCATAGTTTCCCAGGCGTTGAGCGGATTGTTGTGTCTTGTACTTGTTATGAGGAGACACCAGCTTTTGAAGGTCGGAAAGGAAGACATGGTTTGGGAAGGAGACAGGTGCAGGAATCTTTTGTCCATGGGAATTCCGACGGGACTTCAGTATTCCATAACCGCCATCGGTAGCATGGTGATGCAGTCCTCTAACAATGCCCTTGGAAGCGTGTATGTGTCAGCTTTCACCGCCGGGTCCAAGCTCAAGCAGTTTGCCATGTGTCCATTCGATGCTTTGGCGACCGCCGTATCCACATTCGCAAGTCAAAACTATGGCGCAGGGAAGGTGAAGAGGATAAGGAAGGGGCTTTGGGAAGGAGTAGTCATTGGCTCCAGCTACGGAGTTTTCATAGGACTAGTGTTGATTTTCTTCGGAAGAAATTTGGCAACTCTTTTTGTTTCTTCTGGGGATGTCGATGTCCTTGATGCGGCAGGAAAATATGTTTTCTACCTTGGTTTCTTCTACTGGCTGCTCGGTTTTCTCAACACAATGCGCATGACCACACAGGGGCTTGGATATTCAAGTCTCGCCATATTCTCTGGTGTGACCGAAATGATAGCGCGCTGCGTGATCAGCTTCGTGGTTGTGCCCGTATATGGATTTACAGCTATCTGCATCTGTGACCAGACCGCATGGATTTCCGCGACCCTCTATATAACCCCGGTCTGCCTTATGTGCATCAAAAAAATATCAAAGCAGCTGGGAAACGATTCCGCTTGTCCAAAGGATTTGCCCAAAAAGTTTGGTCCAGAGAAATCGTGACGGCCTCAAATGATTTTTATTTTTTGAGGCGATTTGAGGATGTCCTTGCCCACAACATTTTTTAACAGAATCCCTGGAACTGTAATTTTAAGAACTCGTCAGGAATCTAGGAATCATTTTTTGATGCTTCGGGCATCTGGAAAAATCGTTCGCCCATCTCTAAAAAATACTTCTCAGGGGTCTCGGGAAAATCTTATGTTCCTACCGAGTTTTTATCCTTGGAATTACGCGGCATAAAGCATCGTATTTTCAAAGTTATCCCCAAGAATGTAGTCTTTTGAGGTTCCCGTCATTTAGGAGATGCCCGAATACTCTGTCCCATGGACTGGGGAGCCTAGTTGTATCTTGATGCGTAGATATTTCGCGCCAGATTCAGCAGCGCCTCCTTGTTGTTCATGTCCGGAGAATCGGTGACCGTGTTGAAAAGCTCCTTGAGGATTTCGCCGAGTATCTTTCCCGAAGGAATTCCGACATCCATGAGGTCCTTCCCGTTGACCGCCAAATCCTTTAGGCTCAATGCCGCTTTGTTTTCCATGCACCTTTCGACCCTGGTCCTAAGCTCCACCAGATTAAGGTAGGCTGGACTTCCTTCCTTGAGAGGGGTGTTGTATTTACCATGCACGTCGGCCAGGTGGAGGTCCATAAGGTCCTCGAAGTTTTCGATTCCGACCCTTATGATAAATCTCCTTACGGCAGCGTCGCTCCAACAGCTTTCGTAGTAGAACATGTGTTCCTTTACCAAGTGGCAGACCCTTTTGATGGTGTCGTTTGGAAATTTCAGGGAGGTCATGGATTTCAATGCCTTGCTCGCCGATATGTTTTCGTGACCGTGGAAGTGGATTATTTCAAGACCGTTGACTGTTTCTGTCTCCTTGGACTCAGGCTTGCCGATGTCGTGGTAGAATGCGGAAAGTCTTGCGACTATGTTGTCCCTTGGTGCTCCGTCCACCGCATAGAAAATATGGTCTGCCACATCGAAACTGTGGTATCCTCTTGAGTCCTTCTGGGCGCATCCCCGGCATGCCTTGAACTCAGGGATGAAAATGTCCAGTATCCCCGTTTCTTCAAGGAGAGCGAGACATACGCTCGGTTTTTTAAGCTTGAGCATCTTGCACCATTCGTCGCGGAATCTTTCCACCGAGATGGTTGACGTCTTTGCCAATATCTGTGGATCATGGAGGGCGTCCATTGTGTCCTTGTCTATCTGGAATCCAAGCTGCCCCGCAAAACGTATGGCACGCACAGGCCTAAGTCCATCCTCCCCGAATCTGTCCATGGGAGAACCCACCGTCCTGATGATTTTCCGTTTTATATCTTCCTGTCCACCGAAAGGGTCAACCAGATGTCCATCGTCAAGGTCTGCTGCAATGGCGTTGATGGTGAAGTCCCTCCTGGACAAATCCTCCTCGATCGTGGACGCATATTTAACAGAGTCTGGATGTCTTCCGTCCGTGTAATCGCTTTCGGTCCTGAATGTGGTGGTCT
>JAZUEV010000477.1:0-2549 GCA_045640345.1 Treponema sp. | reverse complement strand
CTGGACGAAAAACAATTAATCCATGTAGAAACTGTCAATGGAGTGAAAATTGAAATAGAGTACTTGAACGAAGATATGATTTGCACCTGTAGGGGTGTATAAAAAAGAAATGAAATAATTGTGGAATGGCTTGTGGTTGAAGCTGTCAAAATCGTCCGCATTGATAAAAAAAATCGCGGGACTCATGTTTTTCAACCATTTTAAACCGCTGCACTGTCCATGGAATCATAATTTATTGGAATTTTCCGTATAAAAATAGTCTAAGTGTTTTATTCCCCTTGCTAGAACTTGGAGAATACTTTATAATACAAGTGGCTTTTTGCCGTCTTTTTTGGAGGAACTATGACAATTTCAGAAATGCTTAGTCAAAGTGGTTTGTTAACTTTGCTGGGAATGGCTGTTGTATTTTCTTTTCTAATTATCATGATTTTGGCAATGTGTCTTCTTCATAAAGTTGTACATGCACTGCATCTTGATAAGGATAAGAAAGCGGAGGCAACTAAATCTGTGTCCGCTGCACCAGTGGCATCCCCTGTTGTTGATAATGGAGCGATTGTTGCAGCGATCGCCGCAGCTGTCAAAGAAAGACAGTCCCTTTGATTTTCACTATATTGATTAAGAGGTTTTTTTATGGCTAAAGTTGGAATTTCAGAACTGGTTATCCGTGATGCTCACCAGAGTCTTCACGCCACCCGCATGACTACAGCAGATATGCTTCCAGCATGTTCAATGCTTGATAAGGTAGGTTACAAATATATCGAAGGATGGGGAGGAGCTACATACGACTCTTGTATCCGCTTCCTTAACGAAGATCCATGGGAGCGTCTTAGAAAACTCCATGCGGCACTTCCGAACAACAAAATCATGATGCTTTTGCGCGCCCAGAACCTTTTGGGATACAAGCACTACGCAGATGATGTGGTTACAAAATTTGTTGAGACAGCTGCAAAGAATGGTATCGGCTGTTTCCGTATCTTCGACTGCTGTAACGACCCGCGCAACATGGAATGTGCCACAAAGGCTGCCAAGAAATCTGGAGTTGACGTTCAGATGGCTATCTCCTATGCCGTAACTCCATTCCACACAAATGAAAAGTATGCGGAGCTGGCAAAGACCTACGCTGATTTTGGTGCAGATTCAATCTGTATCAAGGATATGTCCGGTCTTTTGAAGCCTTATGAAGCTTACGATTTGGTAAAGGCTATCAAGGCAAAGGTTGATCTTCCTATTGAAATCCACTCCCATTCTACAACTGGTCTTTCAGTTGCATCTTTGTTGAAGGGAATCGAAGCTGGTGCTGATATTGTTGATACAGCCATCTCTTCAATGTCCATGGGAACATCCCATTCACCAACAGAAACTGTGGTTGAAATGCTCAAGGGAACCCAGTACGACACAGAACTTGACACAAAGGCATTGCTTGAAATCGCTGCATATTTTCGTGAAGTCCGTAAGCACTATTCATCTTTGGAATCAGCATTCCTTGGTGCAGATACTCGCATCCTTCTTTCTCAGGTTCCTGGTGGTATGCTTTCAAACCTTGAATCACAGTTGAAGCAGCAGGGTGCAGGGGACAAGATGGATCAGGTTTTGGCTGAACTTCCTCGTGTTCATAAGGACGCAGGATATGTTCCACTTGTTACACCAACTTCACAGATTGTTGGAACCCAGGCTGTAATGAACGTTCTTATGGGACCTTACAAGACCATGACTCAGGATTTCAGAAACCTTGTCACAGGAAAATTTGGTGCCCTCCCAACCGATGCAAACCCAGAAATCGTTGCAAAGGCATTGGAACAGAACCACATGGAAAAGGTTATGACCTGTCGTCCGGCAGACGAGATTGCTCCTGAGTGGGACAAAATGGTTGCAGAAGCAAAGGCAGCAGGTGGAGACGGATCCGACGAAGATGTTTTGACATACGCCATGTTCCCACAGGTTGCAACAAAGTTCTTCAAGGAAAGAGCAAAGGGACCTGTGGATGCAGCATCAACATTTGCAAAGAAACCTGAAGCTCCATCAGCTGCTCCAAAGGAAAACAAGGGTGGTTCCTACACAATTAATGTAAACGGAACTTCTTACAATGTAACATCAGGTCCAGCAAGCGACAACATGAATGTTACAGTAAACGGTGTTTCATACAACGTGGCTTTCGGTCCAGCAGGAACAGCACCGGTTGCAACAAAAGCAGCACCTGCAGCTCCAGTTGTATCAGGCGGAGTAGATGTAAAGGCTCCAGTCGCGGGAACACTTTTCAAGCAGTGTTTCTCCAATGGAACAAAGGTAGAGAAGGGACAGACTGTCATCATCATTGAATCCATGAAGATGGAACTGGAAGTCAAGGCCCCTGAGTCTGGTGTAATCAACTACACAGTTGCTCCTGGAACACAGATTGCAAACGGTCAGTCTTTGGCAACCATCAGTGCTTCAGCAGCACCAGTTGATCCTTCCCCTGCCGCTCAATTGACAAAGGCATCGGAACCTGCTCCAGTGGCTGCCGCAAGTGGCTCAGGAAAAGCAGTGAAAGCTCCAGTTGCAGGTGTATTCCT
>JAZUEV010000476.1:0-2095 GCA_045640345.1 Treponema sp. | reverse complement strand
AATGCATCGTAAATTCCAGCCTGTGCAGGGAATTTACCATGCAATCACAACCACTATACGCCGACAAACACGCCATTGATGTGTTGGGGGAATTATTCGGGGTCTATTGCAAAATTCAATTTCACTGAATAAAGCTCTGAGACATAGGTGTTGCTGTATTTTCGTTGGAGAAGTTTTGTCGCATTTCCAAATGGGAAAGGATAAACGATTCTGTAAAACAGTTTTATGTCTTTGGCCGTTTTTGGCACTGAATAAACATTTCCGAACGAATAATACTTATAAAAATTTTCATCCTTCGTTACCCAAATCATACGACTTTTTAATTCGCCGTTTCCGAAATTAAATTTGGTTTTGTATGTATCTATTAAAAAAAAATACACGCTTGAATCAATAGTAGGTGACACCGAAACTCCGTCAACCTGGATGTCATCGACAAGCACAACATATTCAACATCATCCCTGAAATATCTGTTCCGCCCTTTTATTTTTGGGTATGGGATTTCAAAAAAATTTACATAGTCATCATGCTTCAAAAAAACGCATCTTTCAGATTCGTCTGCATAGGAAGATAAAAATATTCCTAAGAATAAAAACAGTAAAATAATTTTTTTCATCTTGGCAATCTCCATGTTTCCTTTTTTCTTGTGAAATGATTTTTTATGGTCCAGGACTTTGTTTTTTGATCATATATTGGCATGTTCCATCTGTTTTCATATCCTGTATATATTTTTCTCTGATTCAATCCAAGGTGACATCTGTATTCATTCTGCATCGCAACAGCTACTTCCTCGTCCAGGCATCTGGCCATTGCTTCATTTATGAACTTTGTATTTGATGAATTGACATGGTAACGCCCTTTTGTTATCTCATAGGCATGACCTGAAATCTCATGCGCAATTATTTCTCCAAGAACAATTTTTGTTCCATCCCCGCTTTTTCCTTCGTCTTTTGGGTTTATTATAACGGAGGCGTCACTTCCAGTCCCGTCACATGCATCTTCCTCGTTTGCTGCATAGGCTCTTGAATTCTGATTATAAGTAATCCAAACGTTTACAACAAAATCCGTAGAATCCCTTAATTCCTTGTATCTTTCTCCTGCAACAGTATTGGATTCGGCCAACTTATCAGCTTCGTCTAAAACTCTTTGATAGTCCTCGCCACTAACTTCTTTACCTACGTGCCAATTAATTTCCCTCCCATCCGGATCCTCATACCTCACTGGGTTGTTTCCCATGGCATGGAACAAATTGGCGTTTGGTGGAACAAATTTGTCAAATAACGTCCGTTTAACTATACCAATACCAAATTTTTGGAATCTTGTCCATAGGTGGGACCAAAATTTCTGTCGAAACTTGTGGATTTTGTAGCAAATTTGGTGGATTTTGGCCTATTATATAGAAGAAAACTGCGAATTTTCAACTGTTTTAGGCCAAAACCGGGGTAGTACGACAAACACGCCATTGATTGGTTGGGAAATCTATTTTTATTATAAATCAAATTGTTATTTATTTTCTTGTTTTTGAATAATTTTATCTACAACAATACAGATTGTCCAAATGAAGACTGCAAACAAAAAAACAAGCAATAAACCTATGCGTCCATCCTTAACCGGATAAGTCAAATAATTTGCAAGGGATAGTTCTGGTTGTTTGTAGTTGATATAATTCATTAAAACTGTTCAAAATCAAGCGACTGTTTTTGGGGATTTACTTATCGCTCCACAGTAATACAAACCTTCGGCGACACGCACATGCTATCGCCTCACTTCGTCAAGTTCTTTACCTGTATATTTGGATGGGAAATATCCAGGCCGGTGTTGCTGTTTTTAACTAAAGCTTCTTTTTCATTCCTCCTTGAAGTTTTTTACTACGGAACTTTAAATTTTTCGGAGGAATCATGCAAAAACTACATGAGTTCCACCTTTTTTACCATAAAATCATCGTTCTCCCATCAATTTCAATTTGTGGGAGGGAAGATTTTAATAAAAGAACTTTATAATATTATAATTTGCAACATTTCTTGCATGTTCAATTGCCGAGATACCATAATTATTTTTTTTATTAAAATCAGCACCTTTTGAAATTAATAATGGCTA
>JAZUEV010000475.1:0-9803 GCA_045640345.1 Treponema sp. | reverse complement strand
TAACTACCGTTCGTTAGTTGGCCCCCTACTAGTGTCGTTGCTATGATTAATCGGACTCACAGGCTATCACCGTTCCACCCAAATCGTTGCTATGGTTAATCGGATTTACGACTATTGAGTGATGAGATTTCTCCATTCCGTTTGCTACGCTCTCTCCAGTCGAAATGACTTTGGTTGTGCTTTCTGTTCATCTTGGATTTTATCGAAATGACTTTGGTTGTGTTTTATGTTCATCTTGGTTTTGTCGAAATGACTTTGGTTGTGTTTTCTGTTCATCTTGGGTTTTATCGAAATGACTTTGGTTGTGTTTTCTGTTCGTCTTGGTTTTGTCGAAATGACTTTGGTTGTGTTTTATGTTCATCTTGGTTTTTATTGAAATGACTTTGGTTGTGCTTTGATTGTTGGTCTTTAGGATAAAAACTAACTACCGTTCGTTAGTTTGCCCCCTACTAGTGTCGTTGCTATGGTTAATCGGATTCACATGCTATCACCGTCCCACCCAAATCGTTGCTATGGTTAATTGGACTCACATGCTATCACCGTTACACCCAAATCGTTGCTATGGTTAATCGGACTCACGACTATTGATGAGCCGTTTGAATAAAAAAAAGGACACCCAATTTATGGATGCCCTTGGGGATGTTATTCCGCTGTGTCGTATGCGTCGGCAATTAGTTGGACTACGGAGGCTTTGTCTTTCCACCAGTTTGGAGACCAGATGCGCATGAGTTTCCATCCTCGGCTTTCAAGATATTTTTGTCTGTGGTAGTCTCGGTTTCTGGCGCTGGAAATTTTTTTGTAAAGTCCGCTGTCACATTCCAATCCTAGAACAAATTTTCCGTTTTTCTTTATGGCGAAATCAATTGAATATCCACCTATACCAACGTTGCGTTCAAAATCAAGTCCCTCTTCCTTAAGAGATTGGGCCACGGATTCAAGATAGCTTTCTTCAGCCTGGCTTTGAGTTTTGCTTGAAGAAATTCCATCGCTGAATGAATGGAGGATATCTTGGGCAAGGTTTTTATTTCCATTGCTGACCGCTGCCGCATACTGAAGATATTTTTGTAAAATCACAGGTCCAGGATTCTTGACATTTTCCACATTCATTTCGTGGGGCTCAAAACTTGTGACGATGTGAATCTTTTTCTTTGCGCGACTGATAGCAACATTCAAACGATTTTCTCCACCGCTTTGATTAAGCCAACCAAAATTCTGGATGAACTTGCCGTTTTCATTTTTTGCATATCCGATTGAGAAAATAATGATATCACGCTCATCACCCTGGACATTTTCAATGTTCTTGACGAACAGACCGATATCTTCCCCATCTTTTGTCCTTGTGGATTCGACCCTTATTTTTTCAGCAAAATCAAAATCCTTGAGACATTCCTTGTCAATCAAATCGTCAATCAAATCACGCTGGGACGTATTGAAAGTGATGATGCCGATTGTCTCGTTTTCCTTTCGCTGGGCAAAAATGTCCTTCAAAAGACCCACGATATATTCCGCTTCCATTTTGTTGGACCTCTTATCCCAGATGGCGCCACTCATACGATGGACTTCCAGAGGAGGGGTCTTTGGTTCGCAAACGTTTGGAGAAACATAGAGCTGACCTCCATAGAATGCGTAGTTTGAGAAAGCGATGAGTTCTTCAAATTTTGAGCGGTAATGGAAATTCAAAAGTGTGTCCTGATATCGATACTTCGCCAAATCCAAAAGACTTTCTTCTTCCAAAGCCGCGCTTATTTCTTCGTCATCATCATAGTTGTCCTCATCAAAAGTCATGCGACCTGTTCCAAGGCTTGAAGGTCTAAGCTGTTTTTGGTCACCAGCCACGACGACTTTTTTTGCACGGAGAATAGAAGGCAGACCTTTTTCAACATACATCTGGGACGCTTCATCAAAGACCAGCAAATCAAAAACTCCAATCTGGAGGGGGATAATCTCTGACACAACTTCAGGGGTCAAAAGCCAAATCTTGACGGACTTGAAAAGCTCGAAATCAAATTTCTTGATGAACTTGTTGACGCTCATCTTTCGTTTGGATTCCACGGCCCTCAATATATCGTTTCTGCGTTTGGATTGGTTGAGCATGTCCAGACTTTCAAGCAATTTTTTTTCAAGGGACGACCTGGTGATTGTCCTTTTTTCCGCAATCTCCTCGCTGATAGATTTGATGGTCGCCGAAAAATTGTTTATGCCCAGAAGTGTGGAACGATGGTTCGTTTCAAAAGCCAAGAGATGTTTGTACAAAATAAATTCCTTCACCTCTTTGTTGGCCTCGAAAAGTGAATTGTTGCACTGACGCTGTACCGCTTTCATTCCGGTGAAATAGATTTTTTCTTCAGGACTCAATGCGGTGTATGCAGGTTTCAAAGAATGATATCTTGTGTAATATCCGATTCCCTTTGAAAATTCTTCCGTGTTCTTGAACAAAAGATTTTTATTTTCCTTTGTGCTTGATTCAAAAAAATTCTCCAAGAATTCTTTTGCACTTGACTTAGCTTTTCCTCCTCCGAATATTTTTCCGAAGAAGTTTTTCTGGTTGTAAGATTGGAGTTCTTTTTCCAAACTCTGCCATCTGTCGGTCATTTTCTGGACATCGAAATCTGTCAAGGACTGTCGCAGATTTTCCAACCAAGGATATGCTCCCTGGAGATTTGTAAACTCGTCAATGTTGGCCACCAAATCTTCGTCGGTAAAAGTGTTGGAACATTTTGTCAGAACATCGAATTGGAAATCAGAAATCTGGCCTGGGACGGAGCTTTCAAAAAACTTTTCCCTTTCAAATTCTTCCGTCTTTGAAAAATCCTTGTGGGTGCAGCTGAGATAAAGTTTATAGGGTTCAACCCCAAGACTGTTTTTTGTGTAAAGGTCTTTTGAAATTTTTTCCAGCTGGTCAATCTGTGAGTCGATTTCCGCAGAAAGAGTCTTGGATGATTTTGTGCTCTGATCTGAATTGTTGTTCTGTGACAGAATTTTTGACATCTGTGAATAGAAAAGATTTTTGTTGTTCACATCGTCAATGACCATGGCAAATCTGGACAATTCTCCAAGCCTGGAATAAACCACGTCAAGGGCAGTCTTTTTTTCGGACACCATCAAAACAGTTTGACCGTTCAAGGCCGCCTGTGAAATAAGACTTGTGATGGTCTGGGATTTTCCTGTTCCTGGAGGACCTTCCATGACAAGCTCGTCGGTTATCTGGACTGCGTTCAAGACTTTTTCCTGGGAACTGTTGAGGTCGTTGATATAGCTCAGGTTGTTTTCAAGAACCTGCATGTCGTCGGTGTTTGGAGGCGTGACTTCATCGGATGAAAGCAGGTCGTTGAGCAGTGTGTTGATGTTTCCTTCTTCCACGATTTTTTGGAAATCTTTTTGAATTGATGAAGAACAGATGGGGAAATTTCCAAGGATGATGGAGTTTTCAAGGAACAGCTGTCCCGAATGGAACTTTGGAAATGTCTCCGTTGTGTAATTGAAAAACGGCTGAAGGTCTTGCTCCAAATCGGTGATCTGGATATCCAAATCCACGTTCTTGTAGTAGAGTCTCAGGCTTTCAAAAAAAGTTTCATTGGACGTGTCCTCCAGTTCCTCAGGTGGAAGGGGACGGTTCAGGTTGTTGGTCTTGAAATACGCCAAAATCAATGTGGTGTTGTAAAGGATGTCCCTTGATCTGTCCAGACTGAGTTTTACGCTGGTGGGTGTGCGTTCTTCTGTTATGGGAAAAAGCGCAAGGGGTGCCCTGACTTCAAAATCTTCTCCGGCGAGTTTTCCTTTTACAAATGGATATGCAATAAAAAGATCGTTCTGGCCTTTGTCTCGCATAAGTCTGTCGTTTGCTTTCAAAAGGGATGTGATTTTTTTTAGGAGAGCCTCGTCTTTCATGTTGGCGACTTCGATTTTTCTGCCGGTCCCCAAAATGATTTCACGGGCATCATATTTTTCGTTGAACAAATCAACAGCATATTTTGCCTGAATCTTTGGCATGTAGAGAAGATGGTTTCTCCTGTTGATGTTGATCAATTTTTTTTCCAGCTCCTCCAATGTCCCTTGAATATTTTTGGTGATGGTGACTTTTGTAAATCCGCTGCCTGTGTTTTTTCTTTGGTGCTTGTTGATGACCCTGAGAAATTGCTCACCATAGTTTTCCACAAAAGTTTTTCCAACACCTGGGATTGAATCAAAATCGGAAAGCTTGACAGGTTCCAGTTCAGCAAGAGCACGAATCACTTCATCGCTGCAAACTATCGGTATCCTGTCACCTTCGGACGAGTCTTTTATATGCTGACGCAGGGCCAACAATTCTTCGTATAATTCTTCCATAATAAAAGCTGCCTCTCATAGAATCAGAAAATCATCGTGACGGTCATCATCACGACGACTTGCTTGTTAATTGCATCACGGACATCTCCAAAAGCTTATATTTTTAGAGACTCCCCATTTTTCAAGATGTCCTATTGTCTCAGCCGAACATCTGGTTGACCGCTTCCTTGAATTTATTTCCACGGTCGAATTCGTTGGTGAACATTCCAAAAGATGTTGCCCCAGGAGAAAAGACGATTGGTATTATCTCCCTGTCATCGAAATACTTGAAATCCTGTTCCGCTCGGTTGGTGGTCAAATCTGTCTTGAGTATGCCAAGCAACGCTCCCAATGAATCATAAGGACCACTGTAGCGGACTCCCTTTGAATTGAGGAATCCCAAAAGCTTGTCCGTTCCTGTTCCAGAAAGGAGATAAATTTTTAGAGGCATATTTTCACGACCCTTGACCCCGCAGATCAAATCAGCAAGAGGTGTGAAATCCAGATTCTTGTCGGTCCCTCCACAAATCAGGACGATTCTTGATTCAAATGCCATCGCCGCCGCTGCTGACGCTTGTGGAACTGTTGCGCATGTGTCGTTATAGAAAGCCACGTTGATTCTGTTGTATGGATTTTTCCAGTTCTTGAAATGCTCAAGCCTATGGGGCAGTCCCTTCCATTCGTTGATGATAGCAAAAGTCTGCTGAGGTCCCACTCCCATGATTCTAAGAACCAATGCCGCATTGAGGGCGTTGATTTTCATGTGGTCGCCTGGAACCAAAAGTCTGCCCATGATTTTTTCTTCGTTGATGTTTTTTTCACGGTTGACTTTGCTGACCAATTCCAAAGGAAGTCTGGAGAATCCTGAGATGTCTTTTTCATCTGGCTCCTGGTACTGGAAAACTCCGTAGATCTTTTGTGGCAAGCGCCTGGTGCTATAGCGAAGGATTGTTCCCTTTGTCTCCGATGCGAACAAGTCTCCCCAACATCGGCAACCTTCTTTCGGGGCTTTGGTTTCGTCCAAATAATTGTCGCTGTCAAAATCCAAGATGGTGTAGTCGTTTTGGTCTTGGTCGGCGTAGATAAGTTTTTTGTCATCCACATAGCTGTCCATTCCGTCGTACCAGTTTTGGTGGTCGGGAACAATTTTTGTGATGATAGCCACTTTTGGTTTTAAAGCCTTGCGACCCCTCAGATCAGCCAACTGCCAGCTGGAGAGTTCAAGGACAACAGGAGTCATGCCGTCGGTTTTGTCCAAGAATGTCAAAGGACTTACGGTGATGTTTCCTCCAAGAAAACTTTTGAACCCCGCAGCCTTGAGACCATAGTCAATTGCACTGACCGTGGAACTTTTTCCCTTGCTTCCTGTTACAGCAATGATAGGGGACTTTGTGAAGTGAAGGAAAATGCTTATGTCGGTTTCAATCGCTTTTGCGGCCGCAAGATATTTGTTTCCCTGGATTTTTACCCCTGGATTTTTGATGACACAATCCGCTGTTTCAAAATCTTCAATATTGTGCTGACCCAAAACATAGGACAGTCTGCTTTTGTCCAATTCTGTGTCTGCTGAAATTCTTTTGAGCGTAGGCATCAACTGTTCGGCGGTCTTCATGTCGGTTACAGTCACATAGGCTCCGTGCTTCAGGAAAAATCTGACACAGGCTTCTCCACCACCGTTCAATCCCAATCCCATGATGGTGATTTTTTTTCCAGCAATATCTTCCAGCGAATTAAAAACGCAGCCCTCTGGATAAACGTGTTGTTCCATTGTATTCTCCAATCCTATCGTTCGGTTCTTAAATTTTCTCTTGCCTTGAATCTACAGATGGCCTGGTCAAAAAGCTTGTCCAACAGGTCCGTAAATCCAAGTCCCTGGCTTTCGCACATTTTTGGGAACATGCTTATGCTGGTGAATCCTGGGAGCGTGTTGATTTCATTGAGATAGATTTCTCCAGAATTTTTGTCGATGAAAAAATCAACCCTTGAAAGTCCAGACGCATCCACCGCCGCATAGGCTTTTTTTGCTGTGGTCCTGATATAGTCCAATGTCTTGTCATCCAGGAGCGCAGGGATTTTCAGTTCCGCTCCATCAGGGTCGTTGTATTTTGCGTCATAGTCGTAGAACGTGTGCTTCGGAACGATTTCTCCAGGACCGTAGGATGTAAGCAATGTCGATGGACTGTTGGAATCTGCCGTGACCGAGTTGCCTGTGACCGAACATTCCACTTCACGAGCGTCTATGGCTTTTTCCACCAGAACCTTGTTGTCCCACTGGAAAGCTTCCATCAATGCGAATGAAAACTGTCTTGGATTTTCTGCTCTTGATGCACCGTCGCTGGATCCTGCAGAACAAGGTTTGACAAACAAGGGGAATCCCAAAGTGTCTATGCATTTTTGAACCAACTGGTCGTAACGATTGCTGTCGTTTATATCGGCTCTGGTCAAACAAATATAAGGGACGACCGGTAGACCTGCGTGCTCCCACAAAATTTTTGTCTGAACTTTATCCATGGTCGCGGCGGAAGAAAAAACTCCACATCCCACATAGGGGACTCCCGCCATTTCCAAGAGACCTTGGACAGTTCCATCTTCTCCATAAGTTCCGTGGAGCACAGGGAAAACCACATCCGATTCTATGATTTTTCCGTCTGCCATAAATGCTCCAGATTTTCCGCCGCCTGGAATAATGGACACCAAATTTTTAGGGTCTGGATTTACTTTGAGTGTCGAATTTGAATCAGATTTGAGATTTTCAAGAACCTGGTCATCCTGGGCATACCATTTTCCATCCCTGTCGATAGAAATCAATTTGACATTGTGGTTTGCTCCCACCTTTCTAGCCACTGCCGAACAGGAAACCAAAGATACATCATGTTCTCCTGAGCGTCCACCGTATAATAAAACTATGTTCATAAAACTACTCCTAAGTGTTATCAATTTTTGATTGTCAAGATTGTCGGGCATCTCTAAAAATTAGGCATCTTTGAAAATTTCAATTCCCAGAAATCCCCATTGTTTTGGACTATTCTTCTACAAGTTCCTTTATGGCTTTCTTTGCTTCCGAAATTTCATCGTACTTCATAACATGGTTCTTGTAGATGATAGAATTTTCGTGAGCCTTTCCCAAAAGCAGTACTATATCATTTTTTGTTGCCAATGAAAAAGCTTTTCTGATGGCGCTTGGTCGGTCCGGAATAATCAACAGATTTTCACCATCGATTTTACCTTCCTTTCTTGCACCAACCGCAATCATCTCCAGAAGTTCCACACTGTCTTCACCTCTAGGGTCTTCGTCTGTCAAAATCACTATATCACAAAACTGGGAAGCGATCTGTCCTTGGAGGGGTCGTTTGGTTAAATCACGCTCTCCACCTGAACCAAAAAGACAAATCATTTTTCCTTTGCAACGGTTTCTGATCGGAGGGAAAATGGTTTCAAAGGAACTAGGGGTGTGGGCGTAATCGACTATCACCTCAAAATCCTGTCCCTCGTGGATTTCCGTCATTCGACCTTTCACAGGCAGAATTTTTTTGACAGATTCAACCAGATTCTTGGCATCAACTTTTGTGGTCCCTCCAACAGAAAGAAGGGTGGCCATGATGTTGTATGCGTTGAACGCTCCAGGCAGATTTGATTCAACAGAACAATTTTCTTCTATATATATGCATTGATTTTTGTTTGACTTGAGCTTGAAACTTAAACCGTTTTCCGAAGAACAGATATCGGTCGCGCAAAGATATTCAAAATCTTCCGGGATGCTTGGCAGATTTTCCGACTGGATTTTATCAGCGTTGCGACCTGCTTTTCCCAATGAGGTGAATCCATAGACCGGCTTTTTTGTGAGGGACGCAAAATATTCAAAAGATGGATCCTCAAGATTGACCACACCAAAACTTGGAACCAAAGTCTTTTTTCCACCGATGATTTTTTCATGGCCCCATTTGTCCAATGCGCGGAAGAGATTTGCCTTGTCGTCCCTGTATTGCTCAAAAGTTCCATGGAATTCAAGATGCTCCAAGGTGACATTCATAAAAATACCGCAGTCAAAAGCCACATCGCCAAGACGGTTCATTTTTGTGGACAGACCATGGGAAGAAGATTCCACCACTGCATGGGTACATCCATTTTGAAGCATCTCATAAAGTTCCCTCTGGACGATTGTTGCTTCAGGAGTTGTCTGGTGCTGAGGATTATCCACCGCTTCTCCTCCCAGGGAATATTGGACAGTGGAGATGAATCCAGCTTTAAAACCGTTTTCCTTTAGCATCTGCCAGATAAAAGCCACCGTAGATGATTTTCCTTCCGTTCCTGTCACTCCATAGACGATTAATTTCTGGGAAGGATGGTCATAAAATTCTGCTGATATGGGAGACATGGCAAATCTTGAACTTTTGACCTTCGCAAAGACTGGAGATTTTCCGACCTTCTTTATAGCGTCCTGTATTTTTGATTTCTCATCGGCGCTGAATTCATCCTGAAAAACCACAGCCTCGGCTCCAAGTTCAATGGCATTGGAGATAAATTTATTGCCAGTAGTATGAGTCCCCGGCAACGCAAAAAAAAGGGACCCCGGCTTTACTTCACGGCTATCAAAAACCAGACTGTCAATAAAAGCGGCTTTCGCCATGGATTCGGCATCGCTATTAATAACTTGAGTCTGGCCATCACTTTCAACGATTGTATGTTCAAAACAGTCCAACAGACTAAAAAAATCTTTTCTCATAAGATTGATTTTAATATTTACAAGAGATTTAGGCAATGGGATTTTGTGCATGGAAGGGGGGAGGGGATGATGATAATGTTAAAATAGGACGGCGATAGCGATTGTGACCGATCGGTGATGACGAAGACACTTGTTCGGGGCTTGGTTGGCGATAGCGTGATGACCGATTGGTGATGGCGATGAAACTTGTTCGGGGTGGGACGGCGATAGCAAGGATGACCGATTGGTGGTAGCGAATACACTTGTTCGGGGCTTGGTTGGCGATAGCGTGATGACCGATTGGTGATGGCGATGGCACTTGTTGTGGGCTTGGACGGCGATAGCGTGATGACCGATTGGTGATAGCGAATACACTCATAGGGGGCGATTTAAACTAACGAACGGTAGTTAGTTTTGGCCACCTGCTAGTGTCTTAAAATAATCAATCGGGTACACGCTATTATTAACAGTCCCACCTACGAGTGTTTTATGATAATCAATCGGATTCACGCTATCATTAACAGTCCCACCTACTAGTGTCTTAAAATAATCAATCGGATACACGCTATCATTAACAGTCCCAAATTTGTGTCTTATAATAATCAATCGGATACACGCTATCATTAACAGTCCCACCTACTAGTGTCTTAAAATAATCAATCGGATACACGCTATCATTAACAGTCCTACCTACTAGTGTTTTAAAATAATCAATCGGATTCACGCTATCATTAACAGTCCCCTGCTAGTGTCTTATGATAATCAATCGGATACACGCTATTATTAACAAATCCCC
>JAZUEV010000474.1:0-4239 GCA_045640345.1 Treponema sp. | reverse complement strand
CAAAATATATAGCCGAGGTAAATAAAAATCCCGTAGTTCCAAACTGGACTTATAAAATGGACGAGACAATCATTCTGTAGGTTATTTTAAAAACGATGTACTAGTTTAAAGGTTCCATAAAAAAATCAATTGGAGTATAATTTTGGTGATTTAGATTTTTCAATTGGGAAACCTTAAATTTACAATTTTGGAGATGCCCAATGATTATGGAGTGTGTATGAAAAAAAATTTGTTTGTTGCTTTGTTTTCGCTTTTGTTTTTGGCCCTGATGGTTTCTTGCGGGGAAGAAAAAAAGACTGGAAATCAGGTTGCGGAATCCAATTCGGAATCGGTTTTGGAATCTGTTGATTTAGAAAAAACTGATGCAGCCAGTGAACAAAATAATGTTGAATCAGAAAGTCCCGCTGAAAATGATGGGGATGATGAATTGTCCCTTCCGACAAAAGGACTTGAATGGAATATCCAGGACTATGATTTGGCGAAATCAAAAATCAATCCTTTCCGTTATGCTGTTGATGGCGACGTGGAGTATGGGCCGGAAAATTATTACAAAACTATTTACGAATATCCAGAATTTTATTTCATTGGAATGTCAAAAGATAGCAAGGCGGCTTATTGTACCAAGCGTAACGTTGATGGCCGTGGTGGAAGCATTGTGGAATTTTTTATTCAGGATTTGGTTACTGATAAAATTGTCTGGAGCGACAAGCTGGATTTGGAAGAGTGTGATGGGGCGACCATTCTTCAGGAATACATAAAATCAAATTACAAAAAAATCAATGAGCAACTTTACAACGCTAGAATTGTTCCGGCAGTTGATTTGGATTGGAGCTATGAAAAATTGCCAGTGACTTACGGTGGTAAAAAAATTAAATTCACAGTGAACAAGGAATTGGTTGGTACTGAATATGATTTTTTGAGCGTGATAGATTATGCCATTACAGCTTCGGATGGAAACAAATCAAAGACGGTTACATCAGAAAAAAATGTGCGGGCGGAGGATGTTTACCTTTGTGGATTTATTAAAAGTCCATTTGAAAATAGAATCATGTTGATTTTTGGTGAAGAGCGATATGTTTTTGAAGGCAGCGAGATTTACTACAAAACTTGTGGATGTGCATTGAACTCTGGTTTTTAATTTTGTCTTGAATTGAAATTGGTTGAGCCCAATCGGTTGAGTTTGATTGATTGGGTTCAATCGGTTTGATTCAATTGGTTGAGTCCAATCAATTTTAAAAATCTTTCATTCCAAAAATCCGTCTGATTTCTTTTGCAACACCGTCGTCAATATTGCTTTCGCAAAATCGTTTGGCAATTTTTTTACAAACATCAGTTGCATTATCAACAGCAATTGGAAGTCCCACTGTTTGTAGCATTTCAACATCATTGTTCCCATCACCAAAGGCTATTGTTTCTTCTATTGAATATCCCTTCATTTGGCAGAATCTTTTTATGCCATTGTGCTTGCCGCTTTCAACATTGGAACATTCAACCAAATAATTTTCGCTGTGGGTCATGTAGACTTGGTTGAATTCTTTTTTCAGCATCGGAAAAAGTTTATCCAATCCATCTGGATGCATAATAATTGAAACAGCGTCAATATTGTCTTTGTTTTGAATGATAAAATCTTTTAAATCATCCTTTGGAATTCTGGTTCTTTCAATGTAGTCTGGATTAAAAGTTTTGCAATTTAAAATCCATGGATTACAAAAAAAATCTTTTTGTGTGTAAGCTTGTCCATCCATGTAACATTCAAAGCGCGCCTGGAAATCTTTTAGCCGATTAAAAATCTGTTGTGGAAAATCGGTGGGCAGTTTAAGATTTGAAATTGATTTTTTTGTCTGGAGATTATCAATAGAAACACCGTTGGAACTGATTCCGTATTTGATTCCTTGAATTTCAAAAATCTGTGGAGGAAATGACAAAAGTGCGCGACCGGAGCAGGGGACAAAATCAACTCCCATTTTAAGGAGCGCTTCCAAAGTTTTTTTAGTAAAATCAGAAATCCTTGCATTTTCTCCAAGCAAAGTTTTATCCAAGTCCGCAAAAACACATTTGTATTTCATGGTTGCATTATACCACTTTTGTTTGCACAAAGAAAAGACTCCCACTAATTTAAATCACCAGTCGGAACCGCTGGTCGTCAATCTTGCGCTGATAAAAATATCTGCATAGTAAACAACCGTTAAGTAAGTAAACAACCGTTAACTAAGTTAATAACCGTTAAGTAAGTTAACAATCGTTAACTAAGTTAACAACCGTTAAGTAAGTAAACAACCGTTAACTAAGTTAACAACCGTTAAGTAAGTTAACAACTGTTAAGTAAGTAAACAACCGTTTACTAAGTTAATAACCGTTAAGTAAGTTAACAATCGTTAACTAAGTAAATAATCGTTAACTAATCTCCTCGTGAATAAATCTGTGGACACCTTCCGATTATAATTTGTCCATAATCAACTGGACTTGTGTTTGTGACAAAAGTTCAATGCAAAAATGGTGAAAAAAAATCAAAAAAAATTTGATTCCCATCAAAAAAAGTATTATATTAAATTATAGGTCGATTTCATTTTGACCAAAATTGGACTTCCCCAGTTTTGTAACTTGATTTTGAAGCCCTGTATGCGTGTCATGCCAACAAAAGATTTGGATTGATTGAAATTGAAGCTGTACATTCGACCAACAAAAATAAAGTGTATCTCTAGAATTTGCAATTTCTAGAGGTTCCATAAATAGGTAAAATAATGGCAAAAAATAAACTGACAACCATATACAAATGTTCTCAATGTAACTACACTCAACCAAGGTGGCTTGGTAGATGTCCGGAATGTGGTGCATGGAACAGTTTTGAAGAATGTATCCAAGACCCCAATGCATCGAGTCATCAGTTGAAGCCAGATGGAACTGTATCAAAAATAAAACCTGTACCCATGTCCAAAATAGCAGTTGAAAATGAATCACGTATTTCAACAGGCAATATTGAATTCGACAGAGTGCTTGGCGGAGGAGCAACCAAATGTTCTGCTGTCTTAATTGGAGGAGAACCTGGTATTGGAAAATCCACATTACTGTTGCAGTGTGCCGCATCGGTTTTGCAAAGTGGAACAAAAGGTCGTGTTTTATATGTGTCTGGAGAAGAATCAGCGTCCCAAGTCAAAGGTCGTGCTGTCAGGCTTGAACTAAATGTTGATAATCTGGAAATCTTATGCACTCTCCGATTGGAAGATGTGACCAGTGCCTTGGATAGTTTGAATCCAACCCTTGTAATAATCGATTCAATTCAGACTGTCTATTCCGTTGAAGCAGGACTTGTGCCTGGAACTGTTAACCAATTAAAATACTGTGCCAATGAACTCATATCTTGGGTAAAAGAGAGAGACTCTGTTTTGTTTATGACCTGTCATGTGACAAAAGATGGAACTATTGCAGGACCAAAAAGTCTTGAGCACATGGTTGATACAGTTTTGTCCTTTGAACGCTCCAATGATGATGTCCGATTCCTTCGTGCCCAAAAAAACCGATTCGGTTCTGTTGATGAACTAGGAATATTCCAAATGGAAGCAGATGGATTAAAGTGTGTAAAAGACCCAAGTACCCTTTTTATAACCCGACGCACAGGTGAAACACCGGCAGGAGTGTCTTGTGTACCTGTCTTTGAAGGAAGCAGGGTTTTTGTTGTTGAAATCCAAGCACTGACCATACCTTCCAAGTCGTCTCTCACCAGGGTTTATTCCGACAAAATCGATACAGCCCGTGTAAGTCGTGTTGCTGCTGTAATAGAGAAAAGAATGGGAATAAAATTTTCTGATCAAGATATCTATGGCAATGTTGCTGGGGGAGTCCGATTGACCGAAAGTGCTATCGATGCAGCATTGGCGGCGGCCCTTTATTCAGCCAGAACCGATGTTCCTTTGCCTGAAAAAACGTTGGTCGTAGGGGAACTTAGTCTTGCTGGAGAAATTAGACCTGTCACCAAACTCAAGCAGCGTATAAAAACAGCCCAAGATTTGTCTTTTACTAATATAGTCTCTCCAGAAAGTGCGGATTCATTAAAAGACTTGGTAAAAATTCTCTTCGGAAAAAAATAAAGAAAGATTCTAGGGGGGGCAATTTTATAGACATCTGCGAGTTATAAAAAAAATATAAAAAAAATTTGAATAGATATGTCATTCGTAAGCGATTTTGTCCATAACAGCCCTAAAAAAATAGGGACTTTTTTCTGAATAAATTTTCGTTTGTTAT
>JAZUEV010000473.1:0-1891 GCA_045640345.1 Treponema sp. | reverse complement strand
GTGTGCAGAAAAAGCATTGGATACACCTTTTGCAGTCATCAACTCCGACGACTATTATGGCCGCGACGCATTCAAGGTGCTTGGAAACTATCTTTCATCCATTGACTCAGGATGCACAGAGCACGCCATGGTCGGTTATGTTTTGGGAAACACTTTAAGCCCATCAGGAACTGTCAGTCGAGGGGTTTGTTCTGTAAAGGACGGCTATCTTGAATCAATTGTTGAGAACACAAAGATTGGAATGAAGAACGGAAATCTCATTAGCGAACTTGATGGAAAGGACATCCCCATGACAGGAAAAGAATGGGTCAGCATGAATCTTTTTGCGTTCGGTCCAAAAGCTTTTGAAGAATTCCACGTGTATTGGGACAATTTCAAAAAGACATCCCTTGATCAGCCCAAGACTGAAGCACTTTTGCCTGTAGCTGCATCCGATATCGTTCGTCACGGAAAGGGAAAAATCAAGTTCTTCTCTTCAACTGAACGCTGGTTCGGTATGACCTATCCTGAAGACAGGGAGATTGTTAAAAACGAACTTGCCAAAAAGATTTCGGAAGGATATTATCCAGAAAAACTTTGGGAGAAATAAAACATCCGCCTCCGTTCCGCATGGATTCGGGGGTTGACTTTTATGGGAGAAAAAAATGTTAAAACTTGATGCTATTAAGTCGGAAAAGATTTGGGGATACGAACTTTGGATTGCCTCCACCCACCCAAACGGATGCCAGAAAGATTTTGAGTCCTTCGCAGGTGGCGACTATCCTTTGCTGGTGAAAGTCATTCAGGCAAATGATGTCCTTAGTGTTCAGGTTCACCCGGATGATGAAATGGCCGCGAAGCTTGAAAACTGTCGTGGAAAAACCGAATGTTGGTACATTTTGGATGCAGCCAAGGACGCCCGATTGATTTATGGCATGAAGGGTGAATATTCTGCCGACGAACTTAAAAAGGCCATCGGTGACAACACATTGGAAGACTACATGAAGTCCGTTCCTGTTGAAAAGGGGGATTTTGCCTATATCCCAGCGGGAACTGTCCATGCCATCGGTGGTGGGTTACGACTTTTGGAAGTGCAGCAGTCCAGCGACATTACCTACAGGCTTTATGATTGGGGACGTGGTCGTGAATGTCATGTGGAAAAAGGAATCTCCTGCATCAAAAATCTTGATGACCAGAAACTGGTTAAATTCCCAGGCACATTCAAGTGTCCATATTTCACCATGGAAGAATTCAGCGTGGACGGAAAATGGGCTGGAACATCTTCTGCTGATTGTGGAACCAATAAACCTGCCGACAGAGTTTTGTATTTTGTCCTGGAAGGTGAAGGCTCAATCAATGGAGAAAAAGCTGTCGCCGAAGAGATTTTTGCCTTTAACCCCGGTGAAAAAATCCAAGTTGAAGGAAAAATCAAGCTGATGAAAATCATCGCCCAATAATTTAGCGACGAATTTAATGAGGGGTGTCTTTTGGGATGCCCCTTTTTATCTAAAGATGCCCATAATTCTGTGGCTAGAAATATTTGTGTGTGGGTTGAACTTAGTAAAAGCTTCCGCATGAGTATCAAAGGTCATTTTGGTTGAAGCAATGGTTTCTTAACTTTAAAATATTAACTCGTTTGTAGCTATACTCCAATTAAAACAATCCACAAGAGCAATCGTATTATAAAACAATCAACCACCCGATTGTGTCAGGTGGCTGTGGAAATATTTATAAATGATATCTGGCTCCGATTTCAAAACCGTTACTTTCGATTGTGGTTGGGGAGACTGTGGCTTCGTATCTCCATGCTCCAAAAACTTCAAGGGGACCTGCGACCATAACACCTAATTCCAGATGGGATTCCAGGATGGTGTATTCCTTGCTGTGTTTGTCAAAAATTTCTCTGACTGTT
>JAZUEV010000472.1:0-2450 GCA_045640345.1 Treponema sp. | reverse complement strand
TAAAAGATAGTTGCAATATCATCATATCAAGTGACATTGCAATATTATTATCATTTATTGTTGAATTTCGTAACACGAACCGTTTTCATAGAATTGGCAATATCGGAAGGCGATACAAATGTAATAATACCTCCCAATGACAAATCATAATCTTTTGAAACATTAATCCATGAACGCCAAACCAACGATGAACAGTAGAAATTCTTCTCATCCCATTTATTGAAAATATTAAGACAATAAGGCGTTCCAATTTTAGATTTTGCATAATTTACAGCTTTTTCACAGTCTGACTGAGACGCAAGTTTCTTTTCGAAATGACTTTTGAACCAGTTCCATATCCATTTACAGCTTTGAACATCATAAGCACCAACTGTTTGTGCACAGCCCTGAACTTGTGATATCCAATATCCTATAGGTTCCATTTGAACACCATCAGTTTTCCCTCCCACTGAGCCGATAAATTTTGAGGAGTCGCTGTTACTGTAATTCGTTCCAAAGCATCATTTTCAAACGATTTGTTCCATCTGTTTTCACTCATCATTGAAATATGTCCCAAATAATTAGCGTTAGTCGCAAAAATAGAATCTTGACAAATCAGAAGTCTACCTTATTTATAAATATTTTTAAGTGTAGCCATCGAGGACTCTACCAATTCTGAATCGGACAATATCTTTTCAGATGTAAAAAAAGCACCTCCCCTAGCACAAGTATCAGTTTTTTTGAGTTTTAAAATCTTTTGAAGTTTCTTTTCATAAATCTCGAAGAACATCTCATAATCTTTACTTTCAATCGCCCTTGAGCCTCTAGTATCTTCCAAGGCTTGTTCAATAGCCGCATTCTCAAAAACGAGCATTTCAGCCAAATCTGAATCTTCTGATATTTTTTCCGTCATTTCATTAAGAACCTGCTCTTTCCAATACTCAAAAAACGCCTCCTTTTCTTTTTCCTCCATATCCGAAAACAAGAGTTTATTACCTTCAGCATCTTCTATATCTAATTCCGCTAAAAAACTTGGAAATTCATCTCCATACATTGCAGTTCTTGAATCGTTGAATCCATCAATTGTAATCATTTTTTCTAAATATTTTGATGCTATAGTTCTAGGAGGATAATCCATTTCATCAGGCAATTCTCCTTCAAAAACATTCAAGTTACAAGAAACAAATGCACAACTAAATAAGATGCTACTAAAAATTTTAAAAACATTCTTTTTCATTTTTATTTACCCTTTTACTATCTTATATTTATCAAAATAATCTCATAGTGATTTTAAATTTAAAAAAACTAATTTTTTAAAATCCCGCTAACCACAACGAAGCCATCCATTTTGTGGGACAGCTCCGTTGGTGGTTTATTTGATTATCCTATTCTGTAGATTTTCCAAAGGAAAATGTTTTATTTGTGAAATCGATTGTGACAAATCGTTCTTTAAGATTAGACCACTTGTATTGATCAATTACTACAGTTTTGGGTTCTGCGTTCCGGTCCTTCTCATAATATGAGAAAGTGAATTTGGAATCATCAAAAAGTTTGACTCCCTTAGTTTTTCTATCTATCCCGAAACAACTAAATTCTTTTTCGTCTGGATCAAAACTAGGACCACATTCAATGGAACTACCGTCAGATGTTTTCCAATCGACAACAACACATGGACGTTCAATTTCTTCAGAACTTGAAAGCATTTTCATAACAACCGGTTCGTCATTAATCAAAATTCTCCCTGCAAACCAAACAGTTGAACAATCATCTTGGCAACCCACAAACAAAAAACACAGAAGCAATGGCAAAAGATATTTTAAGTTTTTCATAGTTATTCTCCCTTATAATTAGTATAAAAACGTGTAACAATCATTCATAAAAAATTGTTGCACGCCATAAGATTTCTTTGCAAAACTATTCCGTTACGGTTATGGTGTAGGTAAAATATTTCTGTTGTCTATAATCATCCACAATTTCTTGACCGTTAATCTGAAATGCATTGACTTTTATTGTACGTTTGCCTGGTGTGTCATAGCTGAATCGGACTTTTATATCACTACCCTCCTCATCCACTTTCACACAATATTTTTTTTCCGTTGTATGTTCTTCCGATCTTTCTCCCTTTTCTACAACCACATCCTTGGGCAGACCTTCTAACGATATAATCCAATCGCCCGCATTAAATAAAGTCAAACCTGCAGCAAATGGAATTTCTTCGTTCTGATGCACAACATTCGGAAAGTTTTCAACATACAATGGAATATAGTTATCAGGATTACACCCACAAAGACAAAACAGCAGAACACAAATCAATGGTAGAAACAATTTTTTCATAACTCAACTCCGTTATTTTTGAAAATATCTTTTATATCATTCTCCATATTCTTTGCTTTGTCAAGTTGCTTGAATTTATTGTACCAGTCGTTTATGGATTGGACAGAAAATGTTTTGTAAGGACTAAATATGTCTGC
>JAZUEV010000471.1:0-11969 GCA_045640345.1 Treponema sp. | reverse complement strand
ATGGAATCAAAAATCGATATAAACGAAAAATTGAAGTGCTATCAGATTATGGAAGATTCATTTAAATATAAAAATGATAAAAAATTGTTCGTGGAAAAATCTTTGGACATGCTTTCAAAAATCGCAGTCACAAAAAAATAGTCGGGGATCTCTGAAAAGCATTTTTTAAAATACCCATATTTTTTAGAGATTCCCTTGACTTTCTCGACAACCATCGCATTTTGTGGTAAACTGATTTTATAAATCTAAATAAATTTAGTAGAGGAAAAATTATGTATATCACCTGTCTTGATTTGGAAGGCGTTTTGGTTCCTGAGATTTGGATTGCATTTGCCGAAGCTTCCGGTATTCCAGAACTCAAAAGGACAACCCGTGACGAACCTGATTATGACAAACTGATGAAATGGAGATTGGGCATTTTGAAGGAGCATGGACTTGGTCTTAAGGAGATTCAGGACACCATCGCAAAAATCGATCCAATCCCTGGAGCAAAAGAATTTTTGGATGAGCTTCGTTCAATCTGTCAGACCATCATCATCAGCGACACTTTCACCCAGTTCGCCACACCTTTGATGAAAAAACTTGGTTGGCCAACAATTTTCTGTAACAGTCTGGAAGTTGCACCAAGCGGAGAAATCACTGGTTTTAAAATGAGATGCGAGCAGAGCAAATTGACAACAGTTAAGGCTCTCCAGTCCATTGGTTATCAGACAGTTGCTTCCGGTGACAGTCACAACGATTTGGGAATGATTCGCGCAAGCAAGGCTGGATTTTTGTTCAAGAGCACTGACAAAATCAAGGCGGACAA
This sequence comes from Treponema sp., assembly GCA_045640345.1. Taxonomy (GTDB): domain Bacteria; phylum Spirochaetota; class Spirochaetia; order Treponematales; family Treponemataceae; genus Treponema_D. The sequence continues at coordinate 11,161 of JAZUEV010000471.1, read as the reverse complement.
CCCAGATTTAAAGGCCTTCGAAACTTACGATGAACTTTTGGCTGCAATCAAAGAGGCAATCGCCGACTAAGGATTTCCAAAACTGATTATGCTCCCTGATTTTTCGGGGAGTTTTTTTATGGATGATTTACGCAAAATGTTGGCTAGAAAAAAAAATGTTGACTATAATTCAAAATGGTGCTATATTTTTAGTGTCACCGAAAAAATTCTGTTCCGTCATTCTGAGATTGACTCAGCATTTCTTTAATAGGGCGAATGTCGAGTTTAAATTTCTAGAGCAGTTTATAACATAAAGCATAAAAACTGTCCCAGGTCTTCGAAAAATCTAACGATTTTTCTTTAAAAAATGATGCAAGATGGTAACTTTTTATGAAAGTGCTGAATTATTAAAAAAATTATATGATTTTGCGTTAGCAAAATCGAATCCGTGTGACAAAATAAAAAACTTCGAGAAACAACGGACTTGAGCTATCTGAAAAAATTTAAGAATAAGACATGAAACTATTCAACCAGAGGTTCATTTTTGAAAACTCGAAATTGCCCCTAATATAAATTCAATCGGAGGATTTTATGTGCAGGACTTCCATTTATGAGGCAAGAAACAATTTTTCCAATCTGGTTAAGCAGGCTGAAAACGGTGAAGTTGTGGAGCTGACCCGTTACGACAAACCTGTGGCTGTCATCATCAGTTATGAAGAATACAAGACGAAAGATGAAAAACCGTCTCTTTTGGATAGACTGAACAAATGGAAAGAAATTTATGCTGATGTCATTGATGACGAAGGGATTCCTCCTGCCCCAAAATTTTATCCTGACCTCTCTAAAAACATCTTTGAATAATTTAATTGGAGATTTTTATGTGCAGGACTTCTATCTATGAGGCAAGAAACAATTTTTCAAATCTGGTTAAGCAGGCAGAAAACGGTGAAGTTGTGGAGCTGACCCGTTACGACAAACCTGTGGCTGTCATCATCAGTTATGAAGAATACGAAAAATCTGATAACAAAAATTGGCTTTTAGAGTGGCGTGAAAAAAACAAGGATTTTCTGGATGACGAAGGGATTCCACCTGCTCCAAAGTTTTATCCTGATTTTTCCAAGAACATTTTTGAATAACCAACTGGAGCGGATAATATGAAAAAGGCATATCTTTTGGACACTAACATTGTATCCGAATTTTCCAAGGCCCGACCAAACGAAAATGTGCTGCAGCTTTACGGCATGAGGAAAAATCTTTGCGCCATATCATCCATAACCTGGCAGGAACTTGTTCACGGAGTTTCAAAAATGGAAGACGGAAGGAGAAAAGAATATATTGAAAAATGTCTAGAGGAAATCAAAAACGATTTTGAGATAATCCCCTACGATGAATTTTCTGCAAAAATATGTGGGGAGATTTTTTCAATGGGCGAAAAAAATGGAACTGTCTCTCCCTACAGTGACACACAGATTGCCGCCACTGCCATAGCCAACGGAATGGTTCTTGTGACCCGCAATGTTGCAGATTTTAAGTCCATCGCTCAAAACAGTTTCCTTCAAGTGGAGAACTGGTTTGAATCATAACAAAGGACATCTCTAAAAATAGTAAATTTTAGAGGTTTCACAAATTACAAAAAAGGAAAAATGATTATATGTTCAAAAAAATTATAAAATCAGCATTCCCTCATACAGTGCCCATACTTTTTGGATACTTGGCCATAGGCATCCCTTTTGGCATAAATGTGGTTGTGGCAGGATATCCTTGGTGGTTGGCTTTGTTTATGAGCGTCTTCATGTTTGCCGGAGCCGGTCAGTACATGGCGGTGGGACTTTTTGTTTCAGGGGCTACACTTCCAGAAATTCTTTTGGCGGAGGCTCTTTTAAACATCCGTCACATTGTCTACGGTCTTTCACTCATAAAACCGTTTAAAGGTAGCGGACTCTACAAACCCTATTTGATTTTCGGTCTTTCCGATGAAACCTATGCACTGCAAACATCTGTGGAAGTTCCAGACGGCATCAAGCCCAAACATTTTTACACAGCCATTGCAGCGTTGGACCAAAGTTACTGGGTCATGGGTTCCGTCATTGGAGCGGCGGCCTGTTCTGTTTTAAAGTATTATAATTTGGACTCATACCTGGCCGGAATTGATTTTTCCTTGACAGCTCTGTTTGTGGTAATCATGGTTGACCAAATCAAAAAATCAAAGGACTTTTTGCCATCGGCCATTGGTCTTGTCACCTGCGGCATAAGTGTTGTCCTATGGAAAATCGGTGTCCTTCCGTCGTCAAACATAGTTTTTTCATCCATAGCATTTGGCATAGCGGCCATAACTTTATTCAAAGGCAGAAGTTTTTTTAGGACTCAAAAATCAGCACAACAAAAGACGGAGGAAGAAAAATGATTTCCATAAAGGCAGCAATCATAGCATCCCTTTTAAGCGGCGCAATAATTTTTTTGGAAAGGTTTTTCCCGTTCGCACTGTTCAGCAAAAAAAATCCTCCCAAAATTTTAAGCTTCATTGAGCGATATCTTCCGGCCATGGTCATAGCGGTTTTGATTGTCTATTGCTTGAAGGACATACAGTTTACATCAGCACCATTCGGGGCACCCTACTTCATAGCCATTATAGTGACAATAGTTTTGCATCTTTGGTTAAAAAATTCCATGGTCAGCATTTTTGGCAGCACCATTGTGTTTATGATTTTATCAAGGATTATGTGATGATTGAATTTTTTTCTACCACGGCAGATTCATCTGGAGCAAAAGATAGTGGGTTTGATTTTTTCTGCCAAGAAGATGACGGATTCCTAAATTGTTGTGCAACACGGCATATCTGAAATTGCAATTTTTGGAAACTCCCAACAGATTTGGATTCATAAACAAAAATCCTCGGCAAATGAATAAATCCATAAACCGAGGACTTTTTATCAAAGTTAATTAGTGTTTACTGAAAAAATATTTTTCAGCTCTTTTTCTTTTTAAGATCATTATTTACGGCTTACAGCCGAGCTGGTTTATTGCCTGTAGGCAAAGGGACTTTTTGTCAGGGACGAGAGAAGCCCTACTCAGAAGCGAGCTCCTCTCTTCCCCGACACCTTTTCTCTTCGCGGCACTGTTCAAGGGGTTCGCCCCCTTGAAAATCCCCATCATTACTTCATCCTTTCAGGAGTCCTTTGTAAAGTGCAAACATTTTTCTGTTTTTTATCTCATTTCTTTGCACTTTAAACAAAAATTGTAACCATATTTCGTTATAATACTTAAAGTTATGAGATTTTCAGTAAGCACCAATTACTTATACAAAGGCGAAAGGGTCTCCACAACTTTTGTGTATTCTGCGTAAGCTTTGTCGTAGGCTGCCACATTTTCTGGAATTGGATTTGCTGATTTTGATTCATCCAGTTTAATATGTTCGGCACACAAAGCTGCAATATCACATTTTCCACTCTGGTTTTTGAGACACCACAATGCCTGGACCGCTCCACCAAGTGCAGCCGCCTCATCCAAAGATGGAACACGGATTGGAAGATTCATAATATCAGCGGCAATCTGTCTCCACAAAGCTGACTTGGATCCACCACCAATCAACCTGATTTCCTTTGGCTGGAAACCAAGCTTCCTGAATGCATCCAATCCACCACGCATCGCAAAAACCGCAGACTCAAAAGACGCACGGGCAATGTTGGCACGATTTGTGTTGGCAGAAGTCAAACCTGTAATGCTTGCACGACCGTTTGGAAGGTTCGGGGTTCTCTCACCGTTAAAGAATGGAACAACCAAGACCCCTTCAGATCCACATGGAGCTTTTTCCGCTTCCTCGTTCAATGCTTTTATGTCCATCTGGAAAAGTCCACGAACAAATTCTGTTGCAACGGTACAGTTCATGGTGCACAAAAGTGGAAGCCATCCATCAGTTGATGCACAGAATCCGCTAAGTCCATTGGCAGGGTCGGAAATCGGTTTGTCGGAATATCCGTAGAGAGTTCCGGAGGTTCCCATGGACATGGTTAAAAATCCATCGGCAACAGTTCCAGTTCCAACAGCTCCCATCATGTTATCTCCACCACCAGCAGAAACAGGGATTCCTTCAGGGATGCCATAAAGTTCAGAAGCTTCCTTGCTAACAGTTCCAGCAGGAGCGCTTGGTTCAATCAACTTTGGCAAAAGGGACAAAAGATTTTCATCAATGATATCACAGATTTTTTTTGACCAGACTCTTTTCTTTGAATCAAAAAGTGCTGTACCTGATGCATCCCCATATTCCATCACATAACTGCCTGTAAGCTTCCAGTTGAGATAATCGTGTGGAAGCATAATATATTTAAGATTTTTGAAATCCTCAGGGCGATTGTTTTTAAGCCACAAGATTTTTGGAGCAGTAAATCCAGGGAGCATCAAATTGCCAAGTTCTTCAACAACTTTTTCATTTCCGCCAGCCTTTTGTGTAATGTAGTCGCACTCCTTTGCAGTTGAAGTGTCACACCAAAGCTTGATGTTGTAGACGCTTTTTCCATCCTTGTCCAGTGGAACAAATCCATGCTGCTGACCTGAAACACCGATCGCCTCGATGGTCTTTTTGTTTTCAGCGGAAAGATTTTTGAAACAAACTTCCAGTCCCTTGTCAAACCATTCAGTCTTTTGTTCGCGAGTTCCGTCAGCCTCAGAAATCAAATCCATGGGGCAGCTTGATTTTTCCACAATCTCTTTTTTTTCATAATCGTAGATGACGACCTTCATGCTCTGGGTTCCAAGGTCAATTCCAGCAACAGTTTTCATATTATCTCCAGTGGTTTCGTTAAAAATAGACCGCCCAAAAATGTGGGGAGTTCCAATGATAACAATACTTTCTATCAGGACTTTTTTCAAGTGGATTTTTTTCACTACTCCGCTCTAAAAAATTCAGTTCCAAAAATCAAGTACACCTCTAAAAATCTGCGACTCAATAAAAAAACCGACTCGAAAATCCGAATCGGTTAAAATCAATTCAAAACAAGTTTAGTCGGCAAAACGGATTTTCTGCCAGATGTCGTTGTATTTGTCCAAGTCCTGTCCCAAATCCTGCTTCAAAGTACAAGAATATGCCTGCTCAGCATCGTACATTGAATCGGTGGTCACATAGTCCAAGGCCTCCAGATTTGTCACACATGGATAACCAAATGCGTCAATAAATTTTGCATACATTTCTGGTCTGTGGATAAAGTTGATGAACTCGTTTGCCAATTCATAGTGTGGAGCATCCTTGAGGATAACCATACAGTCCAATGTGGCAGGTCCTCCCTCAGGTGGAATAAAGAAATCAATTGTATCCGCCCAACGACTCTGATCCACTTCACCAAAGATGATTTCAGGATATCCCTGGCACAACCAGAAATCACCAGCGGCAAAAGACTTACCGAATCCTTCTGCGTCGAATTTTGTAAGATTTGGCTTCCACTGCTTTGAGACCAACTCATAGGCTTCATCCAGCTGGGACTGATCTTTTGTGTTCATGTCATAACCCAAGTGAACCAAAGCACAACCAAGGACTTCTCTCATTTCATCCATCATTGTGGCGTGGCCTGCGAACTGTGGGTCTGAGAAAATACTATAGTCTCTGGCATATTCGCCTGTCACTTTTGTCTTGTTAACCATAACTCCAGTGGCGCTCAATGCATAAGGGATTGCATATTTCATTTCGGGGTCAAAATCCATTTTAGCCTGAATGACTGGATTGATTTTATCCTTGTTGGTCATCTTTGACTGGTCAAGTTCCCTCAACATACCCTGGTCTTTCATAATGGAAACAAAATCGTTGGAAGGAATAACCACATCGTAGCCCTTTGCTCCTGCCCTCAATTTTGCATACATTTCATCGCAGGTGGAATAGCTGTCCAATTTAACACGACAGTCGAATTCCTTTTCAAAAGCCTTCACAACTTCATCAGGTGTGTAGTAGGTCCAGTTGTACAGATAGAGTGTCCTGTCATTTTTCTTTGAACAGGATGCTGAACAAATCATCATAACGGCGAAAGATGCCGCGGCTAGAATTTTGGTAAGCTTTTTCAATTGAATGCCCCTAAAAAAATTTTGTTATGGTTATACCCCATTAATTTGGCCGCCCAGAACGAACGACTTTAGTTTCACCAATTCTGATAATTCAAAAAAGGTAAGATAATATATAACAAAATTAAAATTTAATCAATAGAGTTGATATCGAACTTTCGACAACAATTACGACAAGATTGTGGAATCTATGGGTTTGATGTTTGCTAGATAAAAAAAATCCTCTAAAAATTGAACTTCTTAGGGGATTCTAAAACCAGAGATAAAAAATAAAGCGTCCACAGTCTGAACCACTGTTTTGAACGGCTTTTCTTCATAGCGTGGAGACAGACCCAATGTTTACTGGGTGCGTTTCCTTTTTTAGTCTACAACTTTTTTTTACTGTGGTCAATGATTTTTTTTTATTCGCTCTATCAATACCGAAATAAAAAAATCCGACAATTATGATGCTCTCATCACGAGAGTGCACATCCTTAAGACAGACGGCTACATCCCGGAACAATATTTTGCAAAGGGAGGAACAGCTATGAAAAGTTTCATAATCAAATTTCTTTTGATTTTAGCCATCGATTTTTTAGTTGGCTATATGGCTTTTTAATAGAGGTTCCTAGCGAATATTAAGATTCGAAAAAAAGAGCCGCCCAAGTCACTACCCTTGAACGGCGATTTCTCCTGTTAGGAGTTTTTACAGTACTTGTGGAAGTAGACCCAATGACTTTTGGATGTGCTTCCTTTTTTTAATATACCACATCCTTCCGCAAATTGCAAGTCGGTAGTGAAAATCCCCCAAAACCATTCACAATCCATCTCCAGTCCTCCGATAATCTTACTGCCCGACAATCGGGTGCGCATCCTTTAAACTGACGGCTGTCTCCCAAAATCATAAATCTTGATGAAAGGGGGGCTGTGCGTATGACTAAGTTCAGATTAGTTTTGATCTGTTCGATAATCGTCGGGCTTTTGTTCGTCGCTTATCCGGCTTGGTAACGCAGGTCTCTTGCCTAAAAGCAAAGATAAAAAATAAGCCGTCCGTAGTCTGATTCACTATTAGGACGGCTTTTTAGCTAACACATGGAGACAGACCCAATGTTTACTGGGTGCGTTTCCTTTTTTAGTCTACAACTTTTTTTTACTGTGGTCAATGATTTTTTTGTGGAGGTCCAAAATCTACCTAAAAAAAATGGGGAACAAGAGAAATTGTTTTCACAAGAACTCCATTCCCCAAATCAATTGTCCAAATTGTTCTATTCAGTAAATCTGATTTTCTGCCATCGGTCGTTGAACTTGTCCAATCCTTCTGCCAAATCAATCTTGAGTGTACAGTTGTTCATCTGGCTTGCTTCGTACATTGGTTTTGCTGTCATATACTGTTCAGCCTTTGGATTTACGAAACATGGGAAATGGAATGCGTCCAAGAATTTTGCATACACTTCAGGTCTGTGGATAAAGTTGATGAACTCAGTGGCAAGCTCCACATTCTTTGAATCCTTAAGGATACACATGCTGTCCAAGTAAGATGCTCCACCCTGCTGAGGAATAAAGAAATCAATTGTCTCGTCCCACTTTTCCTCAGGAACTTCTCCATAGACGACTTCAGCATATCCATGGCACAACCAGAAATCTCCAGAAGCGAAGGATTTTCCAAAACTTTCGGCATCGAATTTAACCAAGTTTGGCTTCCACTTTTTGTCAATCAATTCGGCGGCGACATCAAGTTCAGCATCATTAAGACTGTTAACATCATACCCCAATGTGGCCAAGGAATTTCCGATAACCTCCCTCATATCGTCCATCATTGTGGCGTGACCTGCGAACTGTGGATCGGCAAAAATATTCCAGTCCCTTGAATAATTTCCATTGACCTTTGTCTTGTTCACACTGATTCCAGCTGCACCAAAATAATAAGGCACCGCATATTCCATGTTTGGGTCGTAGGTGGCTTTTTCAAGAACCACTGGATTGATATTTCCACGGTTGGTGAATTTGCTCTGGTCGATTTTCTGGAGCATACCCTGGTTAATCATAATGGACGCATAATCCTGGGATGGAACAACGATATCATATCCCTTTGCACCTGCCCTAAGTTTTGCGTACATCTCTTCGTTGGAAGCATAACTGTCAACCTTTACCTTGCATCCAAATTCCGCTTCAAAATCACGAAGAACTTCATCAGGAGTATAGTAGGTCCAGTTGTAAAGATACAATGTTTTAGTTTTTTCACCACCACAGGAACTAAGTCCAATAGCTGCAACTGCACAGGTCAAAGCCAATGCCAAACCACGAATATTTTTTTTCATTTCTAACCCTCAATTTAGTGTGAAGAAGCGAATCCCTTAAGACCGTTCCTCAGCAAGATTGTAAATGTACAGATCACAAGAATCAGCACAAACGACAGCGAATTGATTACAGGACTTACCCCAAAACGAATCATGGAGTAAACATAAAGTGGAAGGGTTGTGCTACCAGGTCCGCTTACCAGGAACGTGATGACATAATCCTCCAATGACATGGTGACGCTCATCATAAATCCAGAGACAATTCCAGGCATGATAGCAGGAAGAGTTACCCTGAACAAAGTCTGAACCTCATCAGCCCCAAGGTCATGGCTTGCTTCGATGATTGAATAATCAAATTCATCAATACGGGCGCTGACCATCATGTACACGAAAGGCATACAGAATGTGGTATGGGCGATATAGATTGTCAAAAGTCCCAAAGACATCTTGATTCCGCTGAAGAAAATCAGAAGGGAGATTCCCATGATTACCTCAGGCAAGACCATTGGCAAAAAGCTGGTGGTCTGGATATATCCCTTTCCAAAGAACTTGTACCATGTGATACCGATGGCGGCAAGTGTTCCAAGGATTGTCGCAGTGAGAGAGGACAATATGGCCACAACCAAGCTGTTCCAAAGCGACGACCAAAGATCCTTGCTTTCAAAAATCAGTTTCTCATACCATACAAAAGAAAATCCAGTGAAATTTGTGTCCTTGGATTCATTGAAGGAATAGAAAATGATTACGAAAAGAGGTACGAACAAAAACAAAAGACAAATCCACAAAACGATTTTTGAAAACGATACTGTGGACTGCTTCTTCTTCCAATCCCTTTTTGCGTGGCGGGCTGGTTCTGAAAACTTGTTTTTCTTCTGAAAAAGTTTGAACGGATTCATTTTCATTTGATGCCTCCCAATTGCTCCCCTGCCAACAAAGGTGTGTTTGTATTTGCGGCGGTCTCTTCTTTTGTGGAAACCTTTTTAAGTTCAGCCTCCTTCTTGCTTGAGACCAGCATCCACAGGATTGCCAACATGGAGACTATGGTAATCACCAAGCTGAATGCGGATGCCAAAGGCCAGTTACGGACTTTCTGAACCTGGTCAACAATTATGTTACCCAACATATAGCTGTCCTTTCCACCAACCATCTGGGGAACAGTGTAGGAACCAAAAATCGGGATGAATGTAAAAATCAATGCGCTGACGATACCACTTTTGATTGAAGGAATCAGGACTTTTGTCATGGACTGGGCTTTTGTTGCTCCCAAATCCCTGGCTGCCTCCAGCAAACTAAAGTCGAAGCGGTCAACCGATGTGAATATAGGAAGAATTGCATAAGGCAAATACATGTAGATACTTACCAAGACGATTGCTCCCTGGGTGAACATGAATTTATGTGGAACGAATGCGGCTCCCTTTGCCCAACCAAGTGAGTGACCGATGTTCCAGAAGAACTTCAGTATGCCGTTCAAAAGACCAGCGTCTCCAAGAATCGTCTGCCATGCGAATATTCGGATAAGGCTGTTGGTCAAAAAAGGAATTACAACCAGAATCAAAAAGAATGTCTGGTGCTTGCTTCTTGCCATAGCGTATCCACAAGGAAGTGCCAGGAGGATTGAGATAAAACTGGACAGAGCTGCGATCCAAAGTGTGCGGATAAAAATCTTTCCGTAGGCTGGATCGAACATCTGCTTGTATGCCTTGAGGGTGAATTTTGGTTCAACACCACCGTAGACATCTCTTGTCATAAAAGAATATGCCACAATGATTACCAGAGGCACAATGAAAAACAATGAAAACCAAACTCCCATTGGCCAAGCGTAGAATGGTCCAGGATTTGCTTTCTTGTATTTCATTGCCCTAGCCCCTGCAGCCATCTTCAAATCTGCCGAAAGCTTAGGCTTTTTTTCCTTCTTGCTCATTTATTGATGTCCTCGACGATATAGCCGTCCTCAGCTGCCCATGATACATAGACTGTATCCTTCCAAGCGATCTCAGGACCATCGTCCAGATAGTTTGTGTGCTGCTTGAACACCTTGATGATTGTACCGTTTTCAAGGCGGACATAGAATTTGGACTGGAATCCTGTATAGATTGGTTCTTCAACCACACCCTTGAACACATTGATGTCCTTGCGTCCATTGATCTTTGGTTCCTCAGTGGTGATACGGATTTTTTCAGGTCTGATTGTAAAGGCAACCTTCTGTCCTTCGTTGGTGTGCTCGTAATCAGTCACAAGGATATTCTTGTCCTCTTCACGGGTAGCGGCTGTCTCACCTGTCAACTGTGCCTGCATTCCAAGTGCCGGAGTATTCAGGGTGACCATATACTCTGGGTCTTTTCCAGGAACCTGATATGGTTCACAATTGACAACAGTGCTTTCAAAGAGGTTTGTCTCACCGATAAACTGGGCAACGAACTGTGTGGCTGGACTTTCGTAAATTTCAAAAGGAGTTCCAACCTGAAGAACATGACCCTGGTTCATAACGGCGATTCTATCACTTACTGCAAGAGCCTCGCTCTGGTCGTGGGTGACATAGATGAATGTGATACCAATCTTGTCGTGGAGAGCATCCAAATCAACAAGAAGATTTGAACGAAGCTTAGCGTCCAATGCCGAAAGAGGTTCATCCAACAAAAGAACCTTTGGCTCGTTAATCAACGCACGGGCAATAGCAACACGCTGTCTCTGTCCACCTGAAAGCTGGTTTGGCTTTTTGTACATGTGCTGATCCAACTGCACCAGGTGGAGATATTTTTTAACCTTCTCATCGATTTCAGACTTCTTGACCTTTCTGAGTCTCAAAGGGAAGGCTACATTTTCATAGACACTCAAATGCGGGAAAAGAGCATAGCTCTGGAAAA
>JAZUEV010000470.1:0-2675 GCA_045640345.1 Treponema sp. | reverse complement strand
GATAGAAAATTATTGGAAGATCCCTTGGATTCGGATTTTTGGTGCACTGAGAAAAGAATTGTTAAATCTTTTTTTGTCTATTGTATTTTGTGTATGATCTGTGGAATGTGTTTTGGTATTGCGACAGGAAAAGGTATGTTGCTGGGAATGTCCATTGGTACTTTGATAGGTCTGGGACTTGGTTTACTTGCAGACAAAAATACGCAAAAGGATTTCGATAAAATAAAGACTGCTCGTCTAGGGCAAAATAATTGGAGGAAAATAAATGGTTGATGTAAAAGGAAAATGGGCTTTCATAACAGGAGCAAGTCGCGGCATTGGTTATTTGACTGCACTGTTCATGGCTGAAAAAGGATGTAATCTGATTTTGCATGCACGAAAGATTGAAAATGCAAAAAAAGTTTTTGATGAAGTAAAAGCTCGTGGTGTTGAAGCCTATGTGGTTGAAGCAGAACTGACAGATTTGGATGCAGTGGATTCAATGCTTAAAAAAATTGATTCGCTGAATATGAATGTGGAAATTGTTTTGAACAATGCCGGACTTCAAATTGCATACAGGAATGAATATTTTAAAACACCAGTAAGCGACTATACCGAAAGTTTTAAAATCAATACAATTGCTCCTGCAATGATTATGTATCACTTTTTGCCAAAGATGATTGAAAATGGTTTTGGTAGAATCCTTAACACCACCAGCGGAATCAGACTTGAACCACAGCAGGCTGGATATTCTGCAAGCAAGGCAGCTTTGGATAAAATAACAATCGATTTGGGACACACTGTTCAGGGAACTGATGTTTGTATAAATCTTACAGACCCTGGTTGGTGCAGAACAGACCTTGGTGGACCAAATGCTCCAAATGCTCCAGAAAGTGCTATCCCTGGAATTGTTGTTGGTGCATTTATTGATGATAAAAAATCTGGTAGAAATCTTGGCGCACAAAATTTTAGTGGAATGACTTTGGAAGAAGCAGTTGCAAAAGCTGAATCAGAATTCGAAAGTCCTTATTGATAATTTAATTTTTTAATGATGTTTAAAGTCTTGTGATTGCAGGACTTTAAACTCAAAAAAAATTCGCTTGAGTCATTTTTGATTCATGCATGTTTGTAAAATTAAATTAAAAATCCTAATAAGTTTTGGAGAAAAAAATGGCTATTCAAATTTTTGGAACGGCAAAATCTTTTGATGTAAAAAAAGCAGAAAGATATTTTGCGGAAAGACGAATCAATTTTCAGAAAGTTGATTTAAAAGAAAAAGGCATCTCAAAAGGTGAACTTGAAAGTGTGCTGAATTGTATTGCAAAAAAAGTTGGCGGAAAAACTGAAGCAATTGAAATTTTGGCTGACAAAAAAAACAAGGACTATTCAAGTTTCGCTTATCTTGATGATTCTGATAAATTTGAAAAGCTGTTGGAAAATCCTTTGCTGCTGGTTCAACCGATTGTGCGCAACGGAAAGGACAAGGCCACTGTGGGGTACTGTCCAGATGAATGGAAGACTTGGGAATAAAAAAAGCCCCGACAAATCGGAGCTTGCTTTGGAGATAGCCGGAGTCGAACCGGTGACCCTTTGATTGCGAACCAAATGCTCTACCAACTGAGCTATATCCCCAAGTTTCTTCTATTATATATACATCTCAAAAAAAATCAAGAGGATTTTTAAAACTGTTTATGAAAAATCAAAAACTTGTAATTTAAAAATCTTCTTTCATAGAAACTCACTTTGTAAATTCAGATCGAAAGTTTTTTTCCCTGAACTGTTTTGGGGTGAGTCCACAACTTTTTCTGAATACTGAAATAAAATAACTGTGGCTGGAAAATCCAAGGTAGGTTGCAATATCGATGCATGAATATTCGGAATATTTCAACATGTTTTTTGCCAGCTCCACTTTTTTTTCAGTAATATAATTTCCAATGCTCAATCCTGTTTGTTCTTTGAAAAGTTTGCAGATAAAAGTTTTGTCCAGCCCCAAAAAATCAGCAATCTCATCCAATGAAATTTTTTCGTGAAGGTGGTCGTAAATAAAGTCCATGATTTTTAAAACCGTGGTTGAATATTTTTTTTTGCCTTTTAGATTTTTCATTTTTTTTGTGTAATCGATTACGACACTTTGATGAAGGTCAGTAATATCCTCTTCAATTTTCATTGTGTCCAACTGCTGAATATATGCGTCGCTCAAGGAATATGCGTCCTCTGCTGCCATTCCACCTTCAATACAAAATCGAGTGATAAGAGCGATGGTGATGATTAAATGATATTTTAAATTTCTTAATCGGTTGTCCGAAAGATGTCCAAGATTTTTATTTTCCAAAGACAGCATGATTTTTTTGACCTTGTTCAAATCTCCGTCTTTTACTGCGTTGTAGAAATCATATTCCTTTTCAGTGGACAAATGGGAAACATTGTATTCTCTCTGCAAAAATTGTTCCGTGACAACTTGTCTTTGGTGGTCCATTTCTTTCATTTAGTTTTATCTCCCATAAAAGACATCCCCAAAAAAGAGAGTCCCTAATCTTTCAATACCATAAAATATTTTAAAACTTTTTTCAAGATGTTGACATAAAAACAAATATTTTAATATCAGCCGACTATAAGTGATTGTATTCTTTATCTAACAAAGAAAAAAAGTGGACAAAGCCCTTTTGGTGGAGTATCATAATTTATCAAAAGGAAAA
>JAZUEV010000469.1:0-2775 GCA_045640345.1 Treponema sp. | reverse complement strand
GTTCCTTCCAATGACGTGCAGACAAGGAAAATCAAAAAGAAAATCATCTCGTCGCTGGCTGTCTTTTCAAATCCAAAATACACGAATGCGGAAACGATGGTCGAATACAAAAGAAAAACGATTACTGCTATCACCGAGCTTTTGAATACATAAGGAAAATGCCTGTGGACTCCTTCGTGGAATCCAAATGGAAAAGTGTGCAAGCCGTCGGTGGCAAAGAGATATCCATTTATCCCAAGCATAAGGAGGGTCACCACCAATGAAGAGATAAAAAATATGGAAAAGATTCTGTTTCTGGTTCTGAGGGTCATGGTCTAAAACCTGGTTGCTTCCACCATATATCGAATGGACTTTCCTGCCTCATCTTCCGTGGTCTTTTCGACAATAAAGACAAAACTTTTTCCAGAGTCGTCCGTAAAAATTCTATCGATTCTGTATGCTATGACACCTTTCCTAAGCAAGTCCGGGGTACCGATTTTTCTTTGCTCAAGTATGTTTCCATCGGAGTCTTTCTTTTCAAAATTGATGTAGAACTTGGACATAACGTTCTTTCCAGTTCCTCCCAGATATTCAGGGATTAATGTTATATAGTAGAAAATATCCAGATTTTCCGTGGATTCTTCAAAACTTTTGAACACAATCCTGTCGGTCCCCAACTTTTCTTCCGAGTCCCGGACATACAAAAGATTGCCTGGGGTCGATGGAGTGCAGTCGTATTGTCCCCAGTACCACTTGCTTTTTTTGATCAAATCCTCGAAAGCTTTTTTTCCTCCAATCTTTGTTGTATCTGATGATGGTCTTGTCCTGAAAATTCCTCCAGGGACGAATATATTTTCAGCCACATCCACTGTGTAGATTTCAGCCCATGCTTCATATTTTATGTCGGTCTTGCTGTATTCACCGAACACATAGGTAAGTCCGTCCTTAGAGAATCCAATGTCCGAAAAAACAGCAGCGTCCCCAGCAAAAAGAGTGGCTGGAATCAAAGACAATGCCGCGCAGAACGCTCCAATAATAAACCTTTTCATGTTCTCCTCCCACAAATGACAGCGCTACTTAGAACATCGGAATTTATTCTGCAAGATATAATGGCATCTCTTAAAATACTTTTTCGGCGTGTATACCGACAATTATTCTAAACACTCATCCTTAAACTCCAGTCCGAGAGAATCGTTAGATGCGAATATCATTCCAATCAAGTGACAGGCTCAAATGACTGTTGCTCTATGAGATGCTGAAATGAATTCAGTATGACAGAATTTTTTGCCCCCTCGTTCATTAAATGCCTATATTGACATGACCAGGGCTTTGCTATAAAATCAGACTAATTTAAGGTTTGCTAAAGTCGGAAATGTCCAAGCCTTTGTCGGAGTAGTTTATGTATCGAGTAAAAATTTGTTTCTGGTTTTTACTTTTTTTTATTGCAGGGATGGTTCCAAGTTTTGCTCAGTTCCAGCACTTTATGCCCCAGGATTTATACGGAAGCGATTATGTTGCCTTGTCCGCTGGTGGGGAATTTTTTTTCAAGGACATAAGCGGTTCATCTGCCAGGGTGTCAGGAAGTTTCTCAGGGGATGTGGCTTTTCTTTCAAAACATTTAGACGGTCAACTGGGGATTTCTTTCGGCAACGACAAAATTAGTTTTGTGTCAAATTTTAGGGGAGTGTATGATTTTTCTTTCGGATTGAATCTAGGGGGATTCTTTTTTTATAACTATACGGACTATTTTTCCAAGGCCATGGAACATGATTTAGGAATCGCCGCCCATGTTTCCTACAGGACAAAATCTCCTTCATGGTGGTGGGACTTCCATTTTACTTTGGGAGCGGGAACTCAGGGGACAGTGGTCTTATACAAGGGCAAGAGTCTGGACCCTGAATGGAATCCCCTTTGGCTATGCAATCTGACAGTCCAGACTTTTTTCTGCGATCATCATCTAATCTACTTCGACCTCAAGGGTTTTGAGAATTTTTATTACACTTACAATTTTGGTCCAAACTTTTCCTTGGGATACAATTTTTTCGCCAACAAAACATGGACGATTTCTTCAGAGATGGAGTTCTATTACAGTTCGTTTTTTACGACAAATGGGCTGATTTCAAAAATCAAGCTCTATGTTGGAGCGTCGGTCAACTTTTCTTTGAAAAAATAAGGTAGGCTTGAGCATGAATAAACATAAGTTTTTTATTCCGTTGATTTTTATTGTGATGTCATTTACTTCATGTCAGTATGGGTTGAACCAGATGTTCTACCGAAGCCAAGGAATCGACAAGCGTGGAAAATATATGGATAGATTTTTTGTCAACCTTGGAGACATCTACACCACATCGGAAGATTCCTATTCGTTTTTCATTTTCACCGACTGCCATTTTGGAAGTTCCAAATTTTCTGGCACAGATGGGATAATCGGTTTCCTTGAGGATTGGTCCATAAAGAACTCCACGGACGAGAAAAAGAAGATAAGGTTTGCGCTGTTCCTTGGTGACGCTTCCGATACTGGAGACCAAAGGGAATATGAAGATTGGAAAGAGCTGGACAAAAAAATCAGTCAGATTATTTTACCTAACAACCCCAACGCCACCAACGTCCTTTGCATATTGGGCAACCACGATGTCTTTAACGATGGTTTTCCTCTTTGGAAAAAATATTGCTATCCATATCAACCTACCTTCAGGTTCGCTGTCTCCACAGGAATTGGGAAAAGGGTTTTTTATTCTTTGGATTCATCGAATTCTCTTTTTGGAACCGACCAGCTGGATTTTATGAGATTCAAGA
>JAZUEV010000468.1:0-5406 GCA_045640345.1 Treponema sp. | reverse complement strand
GAAGAAGATCAAAGAAAACGTTACATTGAGGTAAAGACAACAATAAGTAATCGTCCCCTAAAGTTTTTTGGTTTCCATCTTACACGAAATGAATGGGATTCCGCGCAAACATTGAATGACAGATATTTCGTTTATCGTTTGATGATAAATCGAAGTCAAAAGATTATCTATATTCTTCAAAATCCAGTGCAATTATATAAGCAAGATAAAATCGAAATGAGAATTTCTGATGGAGCGGAAATTTATTTTAAAGAAAATGTTGCTGAAAAAACGGAGTTAATGTTATGGGAAAACTAAAAGTCGCCTCTCTTTTCTGTGGTTGTGGTGGAACGGATGTCGGCCTTCTAGGAAATTTCGATTTTCTTGGAAAACATTACGACTCCAACAACATGGAAATTGTTTACGCAAATGACATCGACGACAATGCATGTAAAATTTTTGAAAAAAACTTTGGTTTGAAACCTGACAATAGAGATATCCGCCAAGTTTTATCTTCCGAACTACCTGAGTTTGATATTTTAACTGGAGGTTTTCCATGCCAATCGTTTTCTATAATTGCACAAAATCCAAAACGGCTCGGAGTCAAAGACGATAGGGGTAAACTTTTTTTTGAAATGTGTCGAATTCTTCGCGATAAACAGCCAAAGTGTTTTATTGCAGAAAATGTAAAAGGTCTTTTGACTGCTAATCAAAAAAATGCATTTCCACTTATTTTGGATGAATTCAAAAATAGTGGCTATGATGTAAAATATATGGTTCTCAATTCTGCAAACTACGGTGTTCCGCAAAAAAGAGAACGTGTGATTATGGTTGGTTTTAGAAAAGATTTAAATATAGATTTCTCATTCCCAAACCAAATCATCACCGATGAAAACTTATATGAACCCTTAAAAAAAGTTATAGAAAACACTGTGGACGAAAAATATTACTTTTCAGAAAAAGCCGTCGCAGGAATGATGAAAAAACGTGACAAAATGAACAAAGGACGTGCTCAAGATATAGAAAAACCTTGCAACACTGTAGGAGCTCACCTTGCTAAGGTATCTTTAAATAGTACAGATCCAGTTTTATTTAATGGTTCTAGATATCGAAGATTTACACCTAGAGAAGTTGCGAGAATCCAATCATTTCCAGAGCAATTTTCTCTTATTGGATCAGAAACCGCTCAATATCGTGCATTAGGTAATGCTATTCCACCTGTAATGATTTGGTATGTGGCAAATAAAGTGAAAAACTCCTTGTAAAGGGCATCACTAAAAAACATCATTTTGATATTCTTTAGAGATTTCCAAAATAATTCACAATAGGAAATCCTTAAAAACTATATTTTGTAATGTCCTGTCACTTGAAAAACCTTGTGAATAGTGGTAAATTTAGAAAATCGACGAATTAATCGCCGAAACTTTTTTGCATAGAGGTAGAATCATGGCAAAGGATCTTGATTGGGGCAACCTGCCTTTTGGTTATATGGAAACAAACAAGAGCTTCGTTTGCAATTACAAAAACGGAGAATGGGACGAAGGAATCCTTACAACAGACCACACGGTCACAATTTCAGAATGTGCTGGAGTCCTTCAGTATGCCCAGACCTGTTTTGAAGGTTTGAAAGCATACACCACATCAGACGGAAAAATCGTTTGCTTCCGCCCAGACTTGAACGCAGACCGCATGGCAGATTCTTGTCGCAGACTTGAAATGCCTGTTTTCCCAAAGGACAGATTCATCAAGGCCGTAATCGACACAGTTAAGGCAAACATTGATTTTGTTCCACCATTCGGTTCAGGAGCAACACTTTACATCCGTCCATACATGTTCGGTTCAAACGCTGTTATCGGTGTTAAGCCAGCAGACGAATATCAGTTCAGAATCCTGGTGACTCCAGTTGGACCATATTTCAAGGGTGGAGTAAAACCAATCAAGGTTCGCATCTCCGATTTGGACAGAGCAGCACCACACGGAACCGGTGACATCAAGGCTGGATTGAACTACGCCATGTCATTGCACAACATCGTTGACGCACACAACTGTGGTTACAGCGAAAACATGTACACAGACCCAGCAACACACACTTATATAGAAGAAACTGGTGGAGCAAACATTCTGTTCATAACAAAGGACGGAAAACTTGTAACACCAAAGTCCGGAAGCATCCTCCCATCAATCACCCGCCGCTCACTTTTGGTTGTGGCAAAGGATTACCTGGGAATGGAAGTTGAAGAACGTCAGGTCAACAAGTCAGAGCTCAAGGATTTTGTGGAATGTGGACTTTGTGGAACAGCAGCAGTCATTTCTCCAATCGGACAGATTGACGACCATGGAACTTCAATTATGATTCCTAGTGGAATGGAAAACTGCGGACCAGTGCTCAAAAAACTTCGCGACACACTTACAGGCATCCAGATGGGAACAGAAAAAGCTCCAGAAGGATGGGTCGTGGAAATCAAATAAAATTTCTTGGATTGATTTTCAAACACCGAATATGCCCCGCTAGATTTTTCTGGTGGGGTTTTGATTTTTTAATAAACTCTTTAGAAGTTCCAAAATTTTTTTTATATTCGGACTTCCCTAAAAGCTCCGTAGGAATATAAAACTTTCCGTCCATCCCATCGCCAAAAAGAATTTTTAGAGATGCCCATTACACTATAAATATTTTTCTAAATCTGCTATAATTTTTATATGGAAAGAAGATATCCAGTTGGAATACAAACTTTTAGTGAAATCATTGAAGACGGTTATGTTTATGTGGACAAAACTGATTTGGTATACAGATTGTGCCACAAATACAAGGCTGTTTTTTTAAGCCGCCCCCGTCGATTCGGAAAATCATTGCTGGTTTCAACATTGAAGGAATATTTTTCCGGCAACAAAAAATTATTCAGCGGACTAAAAATCGATTCCATGGAAAAAGATTGGATTCAGTATCCAGTGTTCCTGTTCAACATGAGCCGATGCA
The DNA here is from genome assembly GCA_045640345.1 of Treponema sp. Taxonomy (GTDB): domain Bacteria; phylum Spirochaetota; class Spirochaetia; order Treponematales; family Treponemataceae; genus Treponema_D. The sequence continues at coordinate 2,453 of JAZUEV010000468.1, read as the reverse complement.
AAAAAAACAATCTTGATGAATTGAAGTCCGAACTTTTTTCAATGCTGCATTTCTATGAAAAAATTTATGGAACAGATGAAAAAGAAGAAACCCTCACATCCAAGCTTACAGGTCTCATAGAACGTGCCCATCAACAGACTGGAAAAAAAGTTGTAATAATAATTGACGAATACGATGCCCCTCTTTTAAATGTCATATATGAAAAAAACATGGATGAAATCAGGCGGACCATGCGTTCATTTTATTCACCAATCAAGGATTGCGATGAACACATAAAATTTTCATTCATGACGGGAATAACAAAATTCAGTCAGCTCAGTATTTTTAGTGAACTGAACAACCTTGCAAAAATCAGTATGTTCGATGAATTCAGTTCCATCTGTGGCATAACCGAGGATGAACTTTCCACAGTGCTGAAAGACGATATCCAAACTTTAGCAAACACTCTGGACCTCAGTTATGAACAAACATTTTCCAAAATCAAAAAAATGTACGACGGCTATCACTTTAGCAAAAATTCTCCGGACATCTATAATCCATTCAGTCTTTTGAACTGTCTTGCGTCAGGACAAATCAGCAATTTTTGGTTTGACAGCGCCACTCCAACTTTTTTACTCAAGTCCATAAACAAATTCAACTTCCGATTGATTGATACAGAAAATCTCCAATGTCAACCCGAAGACTTTGATGTTTCCGCCAGCGACTTGGACAGCGCAATTCCTCTTTTATATCAGTCTGGATATTTGACAATAAAAAATTATGACCACGATTTTGAATCCTACCGACTAGATTTTCCAAACGATGAAGTTCGGCATGGACTTGTAAAATCACTGTACCCATCTGTTTTTCCAAACACTGAAGTAAAATGGTCTTTTTGGATTGGAAATTTTATAAACGACATTCGCAACGGAAATGTGGAAGATTTTATGAAACGCATTACGTCCCTCATTTCTGCCATCCCCTATCCCACTGGAAAAAATGCTGAACTAATAACGGAACAAAGCGTGCAGAATGGAATCTTCTTGATTTTCAATCTGATGGGACAGTTCACTATTTCCGAACTCCACACACTTATGGGCCGAAGCGACTGCATTGTGGAATGTGAAAATTTTATCTATCTCTTTGAATTCAAATTGAGTCCATCATCCACCGCCGACGAAGCATTAAAACAAATCGACCAAAAAGGCTACAGCTTTAAATATCAGAGCGAAAAAAAAACAGTCATCAAAATAGGTGCAGCCTTTGACAAGGAAACAAGAAATTTCAGCCACTGGAAATGGGTACGGGATTAATTTTTTTTTCTTTGGGGCGTTTAACGGCTGTTCCGCACTTCGCTAACGCTCATCCCCTCCTCCGGAGTGGACTAAAGGTGCTCCATAGCCTACGCTTTAAACCATTGATTTTTTTATCCACATCCATCAAACTAGATTTTTATTTAACTTTTTTCCACAAAACACTTGACCAATCGTTTTTTTTTTTTACAATAGAGTACCTTTTTATTGTAGGAGATTTTTATGAAAAAACTTATGCTTACCGCATTGGCTAGTCTTACATTGGCTTTGACATCTTGTACAACAATTATTCCACTTACCGCAGGCTCTGGAAATGTTGGAGAAAAAAGAGGAGAGGCAACAGTGGCTTATCTTTTTGGATTTATTCCTCTTCAGTTTTCGGATGACAGCGGTATTCTCAAGGCAGCAAAGGATGGAGACATAACACACGTTGCCACAGTGGATGTAAAAAAATTCAGTGTACTTGGAATCTACACATCAAAAACAACAATCGTGACTGGCGACTAATTTCTGTTTCCGGTTTTTGAAGCAAACAAATTGTTCAAAGCAAAAACACAAAGCTTGTCCATTTTTTGGGCAAGTTTTTTTATGGGGTTAGACAAATGAAAAATAAATTACCGCTCATTCTTCTGCCAATACTTTTTTTATCCTGCACAAAAATTCCAACCGTTGAAGGAAAATGGGAAACACATTTTACAAGCATTAGCGACATGAAAAAAGACAATGATTCTAATCAAGTGGATTTTCAACTTCACGTGTCCCACAAAATAGTTTACAATTTTTATCCCAACAAATCTTTTCAAAAAACTGTAAGCCAAAATATCCAGTCCATCGAAAATCTTTCCGGCACAAATCTTGAATACACAAAAGATGATTTTGCAAAACTCATGGACAACGTTTTAACCATCACAGGCACTTATGATTGTGTGAGAGGAAAAATATTTTTTTATTCCGACAAAGTGAAAACAAAAGACGGAGAGGAAATCAATTTTGAAACTTATGCCCTAAAAAATCCATTGATCGGTGAGCAAGATTCTGCGGAATATTTGAACATGGATAAATTTGGAAATCTTCAGATTGGAGAATTCATTTACACTTACCGTAACATAAGGGGTGAAGATTAGTTAAGGGTTGTTAACTTAGTTAACAGTTGTTTACTTA
>JAZUEV010000467.1:0-7105 GCA_045640345.1 Treponema sp. | reverse complement strand
CTGATATAAACCAGGATCTGCACATCCATCAGGTGTTACAAAATCAGCTATACCACCAACATTCTCAAGAATAAGAATAGAGCCTAATGTAATATAAACAGCTGCAACACCAATAGCTGACTTAATAAAGCCTGTAAGAATATTGTCTGATCTCTTAACAGGTGCTTCATTCATATATCTGTCAAGGATTGGTTCGCCACCAAAAGCCATAGCGGCCAATGTGTCCATAATCATGTTGATCCAAAGAATCTGGACAATTGAGAATGGTTCAACAATTCCCAAGACAGGTGCAAGAATGTTCATCAAAAGTGTGGCAATGTTTACGGTCAACTGGAAGATAAGGAATTTTCCAACAGACTTTGCCATGGTTCTTGAATTAAGAACACAGTCCTTGATTGATGTCAAACTGTTGTTGAGGATAACCACGTCCCCCGCTTCCTGGGCAACCGCTGTACCATCACCCATAGCAAAACCAATGTCTGCCTGTTTCAAAGCTGGAGCATCGTTAACACCGTCACCGGTCATACCACAAACATTGTCCATGGATTGGGCGACCTTAACCAGACGCTGCTTGTCCAATGGCTTTGCGCGGCTAACAACACGAAGATTTGGAAGAACTTCTTTCAGTTTTTCATCCGACATTGATTCAAGTTCTTCGTGAGTCAAAGTTACATCGCTTGGATTTTTAAGGATTCCAGCTTCCTTTGCAATAGCAACGGCTGTTTCCTTCGCATCTCCAGTAACCATTACAACCTGGATGCTGGCCTTGTTGAGAATCTCCACAGTTTCGATTGCGTCACGACGAACATTGTCACGGAGACAAAGCACCGCCTGAAGAACAGTCTTATCGCCATTGATTTTTGCAACGGACAAAAGTTTCATGGTTCTTTCGGTCTGGGCTTTCATAGATGCTTCAACAGCAGCTTTTGATTCTGGGGTGAAAGGAATTTCTGAACCGTCGGACATCATATAATGGGTGACTTTGTTCAAGATGTTTTCTGTTGCACCCTTCCAAAGGATTGTTCCGTCCTTCATTGTAACGGTGGCGCATTTCTTTTCAGAGTCGAATCCACTGATTTCTTTAACCTGAGATGTGTCACCGCTTCCATCGGAATAACCGTTCTTGAGGGCGTATGTCAAAAGAGCACGGTCCATGTTGTTTGAACCAATGGCCTTTCCTTCTGAAGAAATCTTTGCAAGATTGTTCAATGTGATTGACTCAATAAAACTGCGGTCAACAATGGAATCGGTTATCTTTCCGTCGCCCGTGATGAATTCCACAAGAGAAAGATTTCCTTCTGTGATTGTACCTGTCTTGTCGCTGAAAAGGATATTGAGGTAAGCAGCATCGGAGAAAGCAGCCTTGTGACTTACAAGAATGTTCTTCTTGTACATGGATTCAGTGTTCATGGACTGGACAAGGCTATTCATCATCGGAAGTCCCTCAGGAACCGCCATAATAACGATGGATGCCATCAACATCAACGAAGAGACAGACTGAATGACGATTGGAACCAATGACAATTCCAAATCCTTGCGTACCAATGGAAGAACAACCGAGAGGATACCTGCAATCACGGCAGCAGTCACACCGACCTTACCAATTCCTGCGGCAACCTTCTCAAGTTTTAGACTTGATGTGTCCTGTCTTTCATCTTCATCCACATCCGCCAAAGCCTTGTTGATTTTTCCAAGTTCGGAATCATCGCCAATAACCGTGACAACCATAAAGCCTTCGCCTGAAGTAACAACCGACCCCATGAAGATTTTTGATTCCGATGAATAGTCAGTAGATTCCGCATCATCCATAGTTGCGGCGGCATTCTTTGTTTCATCCCTCGACTCACCGTTCAATGCAGCCTGGGACACTTTGATGGATCCCTGGATCATTACACCATCCGCAGGAACTTTATCTCCAGCCTGAACCAAAACAGTATCGCCCTTGACGATTTCGCTGGTAAGGATGTTCACGAGTTTTCCATTGCGGACAACCTTTGCTTCTGTCTTGTTGTATTCTTCCTGGAGAGCCTGACTTCTGGATGTGTTTTTGTATTCGGAAATGGTACTGAATCCTGTAGCCAAAATTATGGCGGCGGCAATACAGATGATTTCTATAATATCATTTTCACCAGCCATCGTTGGAACAAAATGTCCCACCACAGCCAAGACCACCTTGAAAACCAAGGCGCCACAGAGAATCAAAATCCAGATGTCCTTGAACGAACCAATGAACATGGACCATAATGATTCTGTCTTTTTCTTTGAAAGTTCGTTGGTACCAAACTTTGACTTGCTTTCCTGAACCGCGCTGTCGCTAAGTCCCTTGAGCAATTCTTCTTTGTTAAATGCTTCCATAAATTTTTATTTCCTATGGGAGTCTCTAAAAATTGCAATTTTTAGAAACAACTTTGAAAATGCGACGTTTTAAGACCTGTAATTTCGAGGCTTAAAACTCAGTAGGAATATAAAATATTCCGAACATTTCTGAAAAGTAATTTTTAGAGATGCCCCTATTTATACAGTTTTGCTACTTCGCTGATGTAGGATGCCTGAATTCCCTGTCCAAGTGCATTGAACTTCCATTCACCATCATGCTTGTAGACTTCACCAAAGATTGCCCCTGTGAATCCTGAGTAGTCTTCAGTCAAATTGTAGCGACACATTTCTGTTCCATTGCTTTTATCGACCACACGGATGAAAGCATTCTTCACCATACCGAAGTGCTGTTTTCTTTCATTAGCCTTGTAGATGTTGACGGCAATAGCGATTCTGTCATAATCTTCTGGAACCTTTTTCAAATCGACGGTCACCTGTTCATCATCACCTTCGCCACCACCTGTAAGATTGTCGCCATGGTGCTTGACGGAGGAGGACTTGTGGTTCAGGTTACCAAAATAAACAATGTCGTCGTCCGATGAAAGTTTACCGTTCTTCAAAAGATAGACAGACGCATCGCAATCGATGTCCTGCTTGGTGCCGCCAAAGATATTTCTCAGGAGTCCACCCTTTTCAACCTCATCCCATCCAAGACCAACCACAATCTGTGAAAGTCCTGGATTTTCTTTTGTGAGACTTACTTTCTGACCTTTTACCAAACTGATAGCCATAAACTCTCCTATTCGATTTCTACGCCGTAGTTGTTGCACAATGCAGCCAAGCCACCCTGGAATCCACTACCGATGGCATTGAATTTCCATTCGGAACCATTCTTGTACAATTCACCAAAGACCACCGCCGTTTCAATGGAAAAATCTTCTCCCAAATCGTAGCGCATAATTTCATTGCCGTTCTTTTCATCATAGATTCTGATGAAGGCATTGGAAACCTGTCCAAAATTCTGTCTTCTTTTTTCAGCATCGTAGATTGTTGCAGTGAAAACAATTTTTGACACATTAGCAGGCACCTTTGAAAGATCAACCTTTACAGATTCATCATCACCTTCTCCGGCTCCAGTCCTGTTGTCTCCCAAATGCTCCACGCTTCCTGATGAATGTTTAAGATTTCCATAGAAAACAAAATCAGATGAGGAAGAGACTTTTCCGTTTTCTCCTACCAAAAAACAAGACGCATCCAAATCGAAGGAAGTTCCTGAATCAAACTGATTTACATCCCATCCAAGTCCCACAACAACATTGGTAAGTCCTGGATTGTCCTTTGTCAAACTAACTTTCTGACCTTTTGTTAAATTGATTGGCATAATAACCCTCCTTATTTATTCAACTTCAATTCCGTAATGACCACACAATGCAGCCAAACCACCCTGGAATCCACTACCGATGGCATTGAATCTCCAGTTTCCATCCTTCTTGTAGAGTTCTCCAACCACAAGGGCTGTTTCGATTGAGAAATCCTCACCCAAATCATAGCGGACAACTTCTTCACCGGTAGACTCATCCACAAGACGGATAAAAGCATTGGAGACCTGTCCAAAATTCTGTCTCCGTTTTTCTGCCTCATAGATTGTGACAGTGAAAGCGATTCTTTCAATATTGGCAGGAACTTTTGACAAATCGACTTTTATCTGTTCGTCATCACCATCGCCACCGCCAGTTCTGTTGTCTCCCATGGACTCCACTGATTCGCTTGCATGCTTAAGATTTCCGTAAAAAATAAATTCCTTTTCGGTGGGACACTTTCCATTGGCGCCCAACATAAAAGCGGAAGCATCCAAGTCAAAATCAGCACCGTCGAATGCATTGACATCCCATCCCAGACCGACCATTATATTTTTAAGACCAGGCTTATCCTTGGTCAAATCTACCTTCTGTCCTTTTGACAAATTAATTGGCATAAAAACCTCCTCCATATAGGGCGTTCCCAAAATTTTTTGAGACACCATTAATTTTAGTCATATCCAAACCAATCGTCCACAAAAAATCAAAAATTTCTATGAAATTTTAAAGGCTGACTTTTGTGCGATGTTTATGTTCCAGACAATCGAATTTTCTGTAACTTCGTAAATCCAAAACTCCCCATGAATCTGCCACAGGAATTTTAAGGATGTCCTATTTTTTCACCTCAGCTGGATTACCAAATTTCTGATAGAATTCCTTTTTGATGGACTCAAGTTTGGCTGTATCGTCAACACGCTTCTTTCTTGCATCCTCCTGGATTTTCTGAACCTGGTCGATTCCGCTGACGATGATTTTCCAAGTGTCCTCCAATGTTTCAACAGAAATAGGACTTGAGCTTGCCAATGTTGCTGTAGTCTTTGCGGCTTCCACAGTGTTCTGGGCATTTCTCATAAGCATTTCGTTGGTCTTTTTGCGAAGTTCCGTCAATGCGTCTGCCTGCTGTGTCTGCTGCTTCAAAAGAATTGCCTGTGCGATTCCCTGCTTGAATATTGGAAGAGTGATGATGAAACTGGTGTTGATTTCACGGATGATAAGGAAATTGTTTACCTCCATGGTCTTCAACTGAGGGATAGCCTGCATCGCCACATTTTCAGCGGTTCTCAAATCCATGACCCTTCCGTCCAAAAGATCACGGGCAACTGTCATTTTCTGGATCTCAAAAGTAAGTTCAGCATTGTTGGTCTTTGCAAATTCATCCTTAAGTCCGTTGATATGCTCATCCAATTCACGGACAGCCTGTTCACCTGCGAAAATATATTTTTTCATTTCGTGGAACGTGGTCACATTTGCATCGAAAAGTTTTGCCAAATCTCTGTTCGCGGCTTTCGCATCTTCCTCATAGGTTTTTAGTTCCGCATAAATCTTGTCGATGTCGCCTTTTACGGAATCATATCTTGCAAAGAAACGCTCGATTTTGCTTTTCAAATCGTTGAAAACCTTGAACAATCCTTTGCTTTCACGAAGGACCGCTGGATTCAGGTCATCAAAAATTTTATGGAGAGTCTGCATCAAAGTGATGGACTTGGTCCCCAAAAGATCAGCCCTTGTTTTGTTGGCAAGAACACCATCTGATGCCCTGCTCAATTCCTCGGCAGCTTCCTTTCCAAAACTGATAAGCTTTGTGTTGTCAAAAATATCAATGGAACTAACGATGTCATCCACTTCCTTGGAATTAACCATCTCCAATTCCATCTGCCTAACGTCTTCAACAATTGAATATTCCTTTGGCGCTTCAATCAATGCCGATGTTGTTGCGTTTATAGGATTTACGCTTGCAGATTCCGTTGCTGTTTCTCTTTTACTAAAATCAAGACCCATTTTAGTTTCCCCTTTTGAATATTTTTCCGAACAAAGTATTTTTTGTCCTATTAATAAGATTACTAGTCAAATCGGGAATGGTCAAGTCATATTTGTACTCGCCGACCTGATGTTCTTCCATTAGTTTTTTTGTGAAATGTTTTTCCACACATTGATATCCAGTCGGCACAAAAAATATAATGTCAAATCCAATCAAATTCAGGAAGGCAACCATGATGGAATCTTCCAGCGACAGAATATTTTCATTTGTGTTGACGAAAATCATTTTTGGATTTCTTTTCGTAAAATCAAATTTCTGGATAAGCCTAAAGATTTCCTTCGGCATGTTCAGCACCTGGGCAATAACAGTGTACTCCATTCCATTTTCGCCGATGCCTTTTATAAGCTTCATCTGAATCAATGTGTCCAGCTTTTCCAAAACAAAATCCTGCATCTCCTCTCTAAGAATTCCAAAAGGATATTGAGGATGATTTTTGATTTTTGATTTCAACAGTTTTCCGTTTCTATAAAAATCAGTAGCAAAAGATTTGAAGATATTTTCTTCGCCGCTTTCTATCCATGGGAAATTTTTTACAACCACGGTTTCCTCTGTGACAAGATTTCTTATGGAGTTCCAATAGTCGGAAACATTTCCATTTTTTATGCCACAGACTTTTGCAAAAATCGCAGGAATATTTACCACGCCGTCTTCCGTTTTAAAAAACATTCTGAAATTTAAATCCGTGTTCCAGATGGCGGGAATTTCTTCGTACATCGTTTGCAGGCAAATGACATTCGCTTTTGAAAACTGTCTGGTCCTGTACACACCTGAGTCGTTATAAAGCAAAGAGGTCAATTCATTTTCCGCATGGTTAGCGACTGTGCCCATTTTTATTTGCGAAGATGAATCCGGGAATTTTTCCATGGGCAATGATTCTTCAAAACTTTCTTCGTACAAAAGACTGTCATTCACCAAACATTTTTCATTTAAGTTTGGACATAAAATCAAAACATCCACTGGAAGTCTTGCCAGCATTTTAAGGAAGATTGATTCATTTTCATTTTTGCATGCACCAAAAAAAATAAAGGCAGAAATCTCAGGCATCTTCCAATTTGAAAAAATTTCTTTGGAATATCTTTTTAGCCAGCACAATAAATAGACAGCCTTGTTGGTGATTTTATTTAAATTGCTTCCATCGTTTTCGGCAATCTCCAGAACAGTATCCACAAAAGATTTTTTCATAATCCTTTGCAGTTCAGGATTCGCCGCATAAATTATATTGGAGCTTAGACCAAGGATCAGCTGGTCAACATTGGCATAGTTTCCTCGTTTTATTTCGTTGATTTCTTCAGGACTTGGAGACGGAATTTTTCCATTGACAATCGCATAATGTCTATTGGATTTTTCAAAATGTTTTTCCAGGGAACACAACTGTTGGACATAAACCACCTTG
>JAZUEV010000466.1:0-5820 GCA_045640345.1 Treponema sp. | reverse complement strand
GGATTTTTTTATCATCTTTCCACTTCCGTAACTGCAAAGCTTTTGCTGTCCACCACCAGAGGTGGTGGTTTACTAAAGTTAATTACAATTTTAAAGACATCCTATATCGATTATGTTTCCAAAATTCCCGCAGATATCTTTAGGCAAAACCGACTTGCAAATTTGCGGGAACTGTTTTGTTTTTTGCTATCGGGAATTTCTATTTTTTTGCAATGAATGAACCACATCGGCTCAAATCAATTTCAAATATTCGTCATCGGTCATTGTGGCTGATTTTACTGCGTCGGTTATGGCTTCGGACAAAACTCTACAGGCAAGTGTTCCGGCAAGATTTGGATTTGATTTTACTCCGCCCATGGTGATTGCATAAACTGTATCTCCGTCTCCACCTGTTCCAACTGGATTTATGCTGCGTCCCAAAGCTGAACGAGTCATGTAAGCGATTTTGCTCATTTCCTGTTGACTGAAATCTCCATTTGTAATTACCGCACCGATTGTTGTGTTCATTCCAGGCTTAATGGCGATTTGCATTTTGTACATCTCTTCTTCAAGGCTCACAAAAGATTTTCTGTCCTCTGATAAAAGCCCCGCAATTTTTTGTCCATTGGTGTAATCAAAAATATCTCCCAGGGCATTGACGATTACAACAGCTCCCATTTTCAAATCTCCCAACTGAAAAGCCGCATAACCGATTCCTGCTTTTTGCGCACGAGCCATTCCACGGATTTTTCCAACTGTCGCTCCAGTTCCTCCACCAATGTTTCCGCTGACTGGATTATTTTTTTCAGCATCAACACAAGCGTCATAACCCATTTTTAAATCAGGACGGATTTTTGAAGAACCAATTCCCAAATCAAAAATACAAGACTGAGGAACAATCGGCACAACAATGTCGCCCAAATGATAACCCATGTTGTGTTCTTCCAAATATTGCATTGCACCAGACGCAGCGGCCAAACCATAAGCAGAACCACCGGACAAAAGCAGAGCAGTGACAGACTGTTTTGCGGCAAGGGGTGTAAAAAGATAATTCTCACGAGCAGCAGGTCCACCACCACTAATGTCCACTCCACAAGTGTTGGGCTTGTCAAAAACAATTGCAGTCACTCCGGTCATGGCATCATAATTTTGTGCATTACCGATTCTAAATCCACCAATATCTGAAATGTTAATTTTTTTTAGAACATCCATTTTGTTCCTCCATTGTTATCTTTGTTTTTTAATCAGCGTATAGTGTGAAGTAAAAATCGAATGGATCATCTTCACTTTGACAGTAAACATAGTAAGTGTCTTCCATAACTTCACCATATTCATCATCTTGGTAAACATAAAGTTCTATGTGCCCATTCTGAATAGAAAAATCGCATTTTCCAAAATATCCAGAATCAGTGCTAAGATATGAATGCTGAGTTATAAAATTTGTTTTCCCATTTTTTGGATTCAGTGCAAGCCAGGAGAACCTAAATAATCCGCCACCCATTCCACCGTTATAACTTTCAAGCTCAAGAATCGGAATTGGAACATCCAAATTTTCTGCAAAAATCAATTCTCCAAATCCCTCTGGATATTCATAGTCGCAATCTTTTCCGTAATAGATATCAACATCAAAACTTTCTTCGCTATTGGTTGAATAAATTTTTCTTGCAAAAAGTTTTTGACTGGATTGACGCAATGAAGCCATTTCAATAGCCATGGAATTATTCATTTCATTTTTGATAAAATCTTTGACCTCATCATAACTGTCGCACAATCGGATGTCACTATTAAAAAAGTTTTTCGCCCCCCACAGTTCCATCAAAATAAACTCATTTCCATTTTCATCAGAGCAAACACTGGAATTGGTTGAAATATTTATGCCAGGGATTTTACCACGATACTTTTTTCCATTGAGCGAAAAACTACAAATATAATCTGGATACATGATTCCATAATTACTGTCGTCCCACCAATTTTTATAATCATAGTCGTGATTGATTTTTAAATTGATTTCCACATCGTCGATAAAAACTTTTGTTCCCACCGGTAATGCGATTTTTTTACCAGACTTTAATTCCGCCTCGCAAGGATTTATGATAAACTGATTTCTCTCAGATTCTTCATACAATTTTTTATTCAGCATCACAAAAGAATAGTTTGGAAATTCATCGTCGTAATATCCACCACCACCTGCGAAAACAGAAATCATAATCAAATTAAAAATCAACAAAAGCAAAATATTTTTTTTCATCCCGTCCTCCTTTTTTCTATTAGGGGCAATTTCAAATCTTCAAAAATGAACCTCTGGTTGAATAGTTTCATGGCTTATTCTCAAATTCTTTCAGATGGCTCAAGTCCGTTTTTTCTCGAAGTATTTTATTTTGTCACACGGATTCAATTTTGCTAACGCAAAATCATATAACTTTTTTTATAGTTTAGCACTTTCATAAAAAGTTTTCGTCATGCATCACTTTTTTAAAGAAAAATCGTTAGATTTTTCGAATCCGTGTGACATTTTTTATGCTTTATGTTATAAACTGCTCTTAGAATTTAAACTCGACATTCGCCCTATTGATTCACAGTTCCATCAATGCGTCCAAAATTTTTTCAGCAACTTCTTCCTTACTCATTTTTGGTAGCTCGGTGATTTTGTTTTTTGTAATCAGAGTAACTATATTTGTGTCCACTCCAAAACCGGCACCCTCTGTTCGCAAACTGTTGGCGCAAATCATGTCCAGATTTTTTTTCTCCAATTTGGCTTTTGAATTTTCCAGCATGTTTTGGGTCTCCATGGAAAATCCGCAGACCAACTGATTTGGCTTTTTATTTTTTCCAAGATAGGCGATTATGTCTTCGGTTCGCTCCAATTCCAAAACTGAATCCCCATCGTGTTTTTTGATTTTTTCATCACTGATTTTTGTGGGACGATAATCAGCAACGGCAGCAGATTTTATAACCACATCCTGATTTGGAAAAGCTGATTTTACTGCATCGGCCATTTGTGCGGCACTCACCACACGAACCATTTTTACAAAAGGCAAATCCTTTAACGCAACCGGTCCCGAAACCAATGTCACATCAGCACCACGAGCGGCGGCAACTTTTGCAATGGCATATCCCATTTTTCCAGTGGAATGATTTGTGATATAACGAACTGGATCCAGAGCTTCCTGAGTTGGTCCTGCAGTCACAAGTATTTTTTTACCAACCAAATCTTTTTTGTAGGCGATTGCATTTTCAATTACGGCAAACAAATCTTCTAGTTCAGGGAGTTTTCCTTTTCCAGTGTCGCCACAAGCAAGATAACCGGAAGCACTATCAATAATCTGCATTCCATAGTCCTGACATTTTTTCAAATTATCCTGAGTGATTTTATTCTCAAGCATTTTTGTGTTCATGGCTGGGGCAATTATTTTTGGACAGTCGCAGGCAAGAAAAGTTGTGGTCAACATATCATCGGCAAGACCGTTGGCGACTTTTGCAATCACATTGGCAGTGGCTGGGGCAATCATAAATAAATCTGCCTGTTTTGCGATGGACACATGCTCCACAGAAAATTCAAAGTTGCGGTCAAAAGTATCAACCAGACATTTTCTGCCGGTCAAAGTTTCAAAAGTAATTGGATTGATTATGTTGCAAGCATTTTTTGTCATAATCACTTGAACAGTGCAACCAGATTTCACCAACATACTTGCAAGGGACGCTGATTTATAAGCCGCAATGCTACCACTCACACCAAGAATAACAAATTTATTTTTTAGCATATATTATCCTCTTCAAAAACTTCTATCATACAAACACCAACTATTGTTTAAAATCGTCGTTTATAACCGAGGGTGATTTCCAGAGATTTAAAATCTTCGCCTGCCAAGCTGTTTCCGATAAGTCCAAGGTTTTTGTCGAAGGTTTTTCGAAAATAAGTTTTGCCTTTTAGAATTGCTGTTCCCGAAAGGTTGACTCCAAGGTTGATAAAATCATTTTGTGTGAATCCGTATTCAATAAAAAAATCTATATATCCACCTTGAAAAAATCCTCCAACCACATCATGGAATTGGTCATCACGAAGGACGTGGGTATCAATGGAGTATGCCAATAAAAATGGACTTACCGCGAAAGTCACTCCAAAAGCAAAAGTCGGAGTCACTTGAATAACAGTCTCCAAACCAAGCCAAGTAAAAATCCAGTTCTGCTGATAATTGATTACAAGTTTTTTTTCATCTTCGTTTTTGACTGTAGCACCAAGTGAATCCCAAAAATCATAATGCTCCACACCAACAGTCACCTTATTTCCGTAAGCGCCTTTCAATCCAAAAGCGGACATATCCAAAAATCTGTATCCCAATTCAAAAAATGGAGCAAAACTAATTCGATTGTCTGGAGAAAATTTGTAACCGACTTTTGCATTTGTATCCACAAAAAGATTCAATCTATTTTTACTTTCCGTGTAATTAGTCAACATATCGGCATAACTAAAATCAATTTCCGGAAGATATTGGACATTTTTCCAATCGTAGTCTGCCATAATACCAACATATTTTGGAACAGCAGTTTTTACATCATAAGACCAATGCCAATTTTTGGCGGACATTTTAAAATCCACACCCAAACAAAAAACATTTTTCAAGTCCCAATCCAGCTGACTTAATTTTGCAGTCTGCTCATCTGATTTTTTGTCGTAATATTTTTGATAGACATACTCCCCCTGACTGCCGTTGTAATAAGAAAACTTTGGTTGCAGTTCAAAAGTCAAAGTCCGAGCGTAAACCGAGGCACAAACAAAAATCAACAGGAGAGGAAGAAAAAGTTTTCGCATTTATTGCTCGTCTTGTGAATCATCGTTCAAAGGATCGACTCCAAAGATTTTGGCCAACTGTTTTCGCAGTGCATCCATATCTTTTTGGTAAGGAGCCTTGTATGTGACTTCTTCGCCAGTTTTTGGATGATTGATTGTCAAAGCGTAGGCGTGCATTCCCAATCGACTGAGCAAAGGTCGTTCATCCAATTCATCTCCGTTCCATCTTTTTTTGATTTCACTTAGGCGCACTGGTTTTTGGTTGCCTGAATACAAGGGGTCGCAAACAATATTCACATCATTTTCTTTCAGATGCACACGGATTTGGTGGGTTCTGCTTGTCTGAGGAATTGCCTCCACCCAAGAATATGGTCCACAGCTACCCAAAAGTCTGTAATCAGTGACAGCGACTTTTCCAAACTTCTTGTTTGGGCTTGTCCTATGGCGAGGGTCTGAATCGGGCATGAGTTTCAAATCCACATGCAAATCCTGCCACATTGGTCGTCCGTGAACAAGACAATGGTAGATTTTTTTAACCTGTCGTTCTTGGAACTGTTGTGCTAAAATCTGCTGGACTTCTGGGGAACGAGCATAAACCACTACCCCACTTGCTTCTGTATCAATTCTGTGGACAGCATAAAGGGGACCAAATTCCTTTGACGCAAGTTCATCCAAACGAGGGGACTCCAAATCATAACGGTCGGCAGCCACCAGATAACCACTTTTTTTATTGAGAACAACAATTTCTTCGTCGCTATAAATCACTGAATAATCAAATGTCTTCATAAATCACATTATAATAGAAAAAAACAGTCTTGTGAATTATGAGGTTGCTGAAAAATAAGAAATCCGTCATCACGAATTTATTTTTGAATCTCTTTTAATAACCAAATGGACTGTTATCCAAGCGGTGATTTCGACAAGCTCAACCACACAGACTGTTGTTTTTGAAATGTCGGAATAGATTTTATCAGTACCCTTGTGAATTATGGACATTCTAAAAACCATTTTTTGATAAGAAATTGGAAAAACTTTTAAAATTTCACTATAAA
>JAZUEV010000465.1:0-2225 GCA_045640345.1 Treponema sp. | reverse complement strand
CTTGCTGGGGGCAACACTTGTTTCAAATCCCCCGATAGTCTAAAAATCAAAAAATTGATATACTAAAACTATGATAAAAGCAGAAATTGAAGACAAAGATTTAATGGAAAAAATTAATGCACTGCCAAACGATGAAATGGTGGTTTTTGTTTTGTGCGATGGTCGTGCAAGAGGTGCATTGTTTCACGGAACCAGATTTGTAAATCAGATGAGAGCTCAACACAAAACCGGTATCCTTGAAACTATGGTTTTAGGACAAGCTTCTTTGTGTGGAGCAATGATGTTGCCAACTTTAAAAGGTCGTGAACATCTTACGTGGAGATATGAAGTCGATGGTCCTGCTCAGGGATTTTCGGTTGAAGTCGATACAAGTGGATATATTCGCAGTTATCTATTTAACGACCATATTCCTGTTGATAAACCTTTGGAAAGTTGGGATCTGTCACCTTTTTTAGGAAATGGAACAATGACAGTTACAACACTTTTTGAAGGAGACAAAACACCTTATACAAGTTCAATTGAAATTAACAAAAAAAATATCGCAGAAGATTTGGTTGATTTCTTTGACCAAAGTGTACAGATAAAAACAGCTTTTAATACAGGAATCCAAATGGATAAAACCGGTCGTGTAATTGGAGCTGGTGGATTATTTTTGCAAGTCATGCCTGGAACTGGTGGAACAAAAGGCAAAGGTCTTTTTTCTGAAGAAAATCTTTCTGATGATGAATTGATTGATAAATTGGAGTTGGCATTTAAAACCGCTCCATCATTGGGAACTTGGTTTAGCGAAGGACATACTTTGGAAGATTTGGTTTATGGATTGTTCAGAGAATTTAAACCGACAATCGCAGTCCGAAGATCCGTCGTTTACGATTGTCCTTGTTCAAGAGATTTGTATTTAAATCATATCCGTCATTTGCCTGCTTCAGAAATTGATGATATGAAAAAAAATGGACCTGAAACATTGGAAATCGTTTGCAGAAATTGTAACTCTGTTTACCACATTCCAGTGTCGGAAATTTAAACTAACGAACGGTCGTAGGAAAATTTTCTATGCTAACTAACGGTAGTTCATTAAAGACACATATTCCAACACTTTTATCCCTTTGGAGAAAGTCAAAAAGCAAAAATCCTCTTTCCTCAAAAGAACTTTCTGATGTTTCAACTCATCTTTTGCAACTTCAGAGAGGTCTTACTGGGGACAGACTACTGGTCGGTAGTGGCTACATGGAAAATACAGCTCAATTGGGTGCGTATCTTCTTTACTATTGGCCAGTGACTTATACACAGGTTTTTTGGATTACAAAAAATTGTTCATACTTTAACGCCCCTACAAAAAAAGAGATAAAAATTCTTGATTTAGGAAGTGGTCCGGCACCTGCGTCGGTGTCCCTTTGTGATGAACTACAAAAAAAGGGTACAGATAGAATTTCTGTCACCTTAGTTGATTCAAGTGCAAAAGCGTTGTCCCTTGCTAAACAGATTTATGAAAAAGACTTTAAATCTGTAACCATAGAAACAAGGGTACAGAATTTTGAGAAAGATTTGTCTCAATTTGACACAAATTTTGATATCATTATTATGAGCCATGCATTGAATGAACTTTGGAAAAACCAAAACAACATTATAGAAAAAAGGACAGATTTTCTAGCAAAAGTTTCACAACGATTGCATGATGATGGAATAATTATTTTATCAGAACCTGCTCTTTTGGAAACCAGTCGAAACTTAATAAAAGTCAGAGACAGTTTAATTCAAAAAGGATACAGAATTCTGTCACCATGTATCTGTACCCATAACTGTCCTGCTTTGTCCGCTGGAGATAATCATACTTGTCATGCAGATATACAGTGGAATGCAATCGAACCTGTAGCATCTATCGCTCAAAAAGCCAAACTTGATCGAGAATCTGTCAAGATGACCTATTTTGTCCTACAAAAACCAAGCGAATCTGTACCTATTGAAAATCAATCTGTCACCCAAAACGATGAATCTGTAACCATTCATGGCAAAGTCGTTTCCGATGGAATGTTAAATAAATCTGGACGAATTAGATTCTTGGTCTGCGATGGAAAATCTCGCTTGACTGTTTCCGCAAAAAAAGACGATTCTCACGCCAAAAATATTGGATTTTTTAACCTTAAACGATATGATTCTGTCACCATCTGTACCCCTGAAATTCGTGGAGACAAAGACAATCCAGCTTACGGCATAAAAGAGGATAC
>JAZUEV010000464.1:0-2167 GCA_045640345.1 Treponema sp. | reverse complement strand
TGGTCTCTAAGGATCTTGATTTTTGGAGACTTCCTAAATTTTGACTCAAGACTGGATTTAAAAAATCCGATAGATAAAAAAAAAGAGGAGCCGCCTTGGTATGTCCTGGTTGGGCTCGGTGGGGGATACAAAGTGTCACGTGGAAAAAATATTGGTAAAGCAATTGTTCTTATAATTCTCATCGTTATTTTGGTTTTGTTCGGACTTATGTGGTTCGATTATTTGGGGATTATCCAGGCAAAGAAAATTTTCTCTCCTGTGTACAAACTTTTTGGACTTACACCACAGACATCCACATCTATTTCATCACCGAATGATCTGTCCGAAGCTGATTTGGATAACGACCGTTTCGCAAAAAGATTGGAAGCTCTTGATATAAGGACTGAAGAACTTGACAAACGCGAATCAGATATCCTTGTTGGCGAAGAAAACAACACACAGATTGCCCAGGAATTGGAAGATCAAAAAAAGGCACAAGAAGAAAGAGAAAAAACATTCAACTCTCAGCTGAGAATGTACGATGATAGAAAGGTAAACATCGAGCAGATTGTTGCGAACTTGAACGGTATGCAGCCGGTCAATGCAGTTGCGATCCTAGAAAAAAGTGACGACCAGGATATCATAGATGTACTTCGACAGGCTGAAGCAGATGCACAGGCCGCAGGAACTTCATCCATGGGTTCCTATTGGTTGTCCCTTATGAACCCCGAACGTGCAGCGGAGATCCAGAGGAAGATGGCAAACAAGCCAACATCCATCGTGGAAGAGTAGGTACAGTGTCGGAATGCCTCGGTGTTTAAACCGGAGGTATAACCGATGCGGACATTCAACATCAATCCGTTTCCTGTAGACGCAAAAAAGAATATCAGTGAGCCAAAATTGGCTGTACAGGAAAAGTCCAATCCAAAGTCATTTAAATCAATTCTTGAGTCGGTTCAGACTGAAAAAAAGGATCAGAACAAGGTTTCGGACCTGAAAGATTCCAAGAAGTCGGAAGCAGTCTCCAGTGCTCCGGAAACAAAGACACCTGAAGAATCTGTCAACCAGAAGGCTGAAAGTGTTTCTGAGGAAAAAATAGATAGACCAGCTTCAGGAAACGAAAAAATCGCAAAAAAAGATACTGAAAAAAAATCAATCTCTGATGCTGAAAAGACGGAAGATGATTCTGAACTTGCAAGCATTACCGTCGAGCTTGATGTGGAAGATATTTCCCAGGACAACGCATTGGCTCAGAGCCTCTTGATGGCTGTGGATAACGCTTCCCAGTCAGAAAATCAGGAAATCGCTTTGGAGTCAGGTGCAGGTGAAATCGCTTCCATATCGACAGATGAAGTGACCACGGTTGATATTTCAGAAAAAATCCTTTCCGAATCAGCTTTCGAAAATGAAAAGTCCATTGCGGATTCAGAAACAGAAATCGATCCTGAGAAATCAGAAAATATTGCATCCTTGTCAGTTGGAGAGCCATCTACGGTTGCGGCCACGGATACGACTGTCCAGGAAAATTTGATTGCTGATGAAAATGTTCTCGCCGTTGAATCATCTATGCCTGAATCAGAAAAACTGTCAAATTTCGTGGCGGACAATGATGTTGCCTCAAAAGATTCCTCCGATTCAAAACCAAAGACGGACAATCTTTTCACTGTCACAGACCTTCGCACATCAGATGAGACATCAACAAAGATTGCCTCTACGGAAGAATCTTACAATGAAAATTTTATGGACATGGACATGAACGGTGAAAACGTTTTGGCGGGCAACCAGACTGTCGTCCAGACCCAGAACGATTCCACAACCGCAGAAACACCAAGTTTCCAGCAGATGTTGGCACAGCAGATCCAGAATGGCGCACAGGAATTGGTTAAGGCGGGAAGCATTGTTCTCAAGGACAACAACACCGGCTCAATAAATATGGTTCTTAAGCCAGAAAGTTTGGGAAATGTTAAGGTCAGCCTTGAACTTTCCGATAAAATTCTTAGTGGGCAAATAGTTGTTCAAAGCAAGGAAGCCTTTGAGGCATTCAGACAGAACATGGATACACTGAGACAGGCTTTCCAGGCAAACGGTTTTGAAAATGCCAACCTTAATCTTGTTCTTGCCGACAACGCAAGTTCCAATGGTGCGTTCGGACAGGGACAGCAGGGCGGCGACCAGTATATGGCAAGCA
>JAZUEV010000463.1:0-6025 GCA_045640345.1 Treponema sp. | reverse complement strand
GACTGTTAAAAATAAACGTCATTCCGAATTTATTTCGGAATCCCAAAATCAACCATGCGTGACTGTTAAAATAGGATGTTTGATTTCGACAAGCCCAATCGGCACAGGAATGTAAAAAAAACGTCATTCCGAATTTATTTCGGAATCTCAAAAAACAACCAAGTGTGACTGTTAAAAAACGTCATTCCGAACTTGATTCGGAATCTCAAAATCAACCAAATGGGACTGTTAAAATAGGATGTTTGATTTCGACAAACTCAATCGGCACAGGACTGTTAAAAATAAACGTCATTCCGAATTTATTTCGGAATCTCAAAAAACAACCGAGTGGGACTGTAAAAAAAAACGTCATTCCGAACTTGATTCGGAATCTCAAAAATCAACCAAGTGGGACTGTTGCTTAAGAGATGCTGAAACAAGTTCAGCATGACAACAAAATGACACTGTCATTCCGAATTTATTTCGGAATCTCAAAATCAACCATGCGTGACAGATGAATAACTCTGCGATTGATTTACGATTTATGTAAAAACTGATTCTGGTTTAATAAAATCCCTATTCAATATTACAACTAAAAGCTGCAGAGGTTTCAAACGGATACAAAATCTGGTCGGTGTATTTGTAATTTTTATCCAATGCAAAAATATCCACGGGCAATTTTCCGTCCGCCTTGGCTGCTCCAAAAACAGATGCCAAAGCAACAATCATGTTCGGTCCGTACCCTTGATTTTTTTTAGCATCAACAGTTGGAACCACTTTCATTTCATAAGCACCATAACAAGCAACAATTGCATCAGCATCTGAATAAGCTGCAATGTCATAAGGAAGTTCCGCAGAAACAAGCACAACTTTTTTTCCATTTTTGTGTTGACTTTTTATGACCTGATCTACAAATCCAAATTGGCTTCCTGAGTTTGCAAATTGATTAAATTGATTTGGCTGTGACAATTCGGAGATAATCACAACAGTGTCCATTTTTGAAATCCACGAAGACAAAGATGAAAAAGATTTTCCCGAATAACTTGCAAGCGACACTTTTTTTGCATCTGGAAATTTTTCTTTCACAAAATCAATTGCATAATTTATGCCCATCCACTCGCTGGAAAATGGATACAAAACGCCAACCGATTCCTCAACCGTTGGATCAAGGGGCAGCAAATTGTTTTCATTTTTTACAACAGTTATTCCACTTTCGGTAATGGCCCATTCCTTTTTATGATTTTCCATGGAGCTTACAAAAGTTTCGGACAAAGAAATTTGAGTTGCTAAATCCTGTTGATTTTTCAAAAAAATATTTGCATCCAAAAGTCCATGATTATATTTAAGTTTTAAAATTCTTGTGACAGATTCATTGATTCGGTCCTCTGAAATTTCACCAGATTTTACAAGACTTGCGATTGAGGAAATCAATTGTCCAGCCTGTCGAATTTCAGAAGTGTTGCTTAAATCACAAATCATCAACAAAATATCCACGCCTGCATTTATAGCAAGTTTGGCTGCATCAGTTTTTCTAAAGTGAGTGGTGATTGCTCCCATGTCCATTGCATCGGTTATGACAACTCCATCAAATCCAAGCTGTTCACGCAAAACGCCTGTCAGAATTTTTTTTGAAAGGGTCGCCGGAAGATTAACTCTTGCCCCATCATAAACCGAACGATAGGTTTCATCTTCAATGTCGGGGAACTGGATGTGAGCAGTCATTATCATTTCGGCACCAGATTTAATTCCCGCAGCGAAAGGTACAAGCTCCATCTGTTTCATCTGCTCATAACTTTTTGTAATCAATGGCAAACCAAAATGACTGTCCGTGTTTGTGTCACCATGTCCTGGAAAATGTTTCAACGAACAAATGACATTTGAATTTTTATAACCTTCAATCGAACCGCAAATCATTTTTGCAACAAGATTTGGATCACTTGAAAAAGACCTTAGTCCAATAATTGGATTCTGTGGATTGCAATTAACATCAGAGACTGGAGCAAAATTTAGGTTGAATCCCAAAGAAGAAATTTCATCGCCAACCAGTTGAGAATAATCTTTTGCCATCTGGACATTACCGCTTGCACCCACCAACATGTTTCCTGGCATCCAACAAGAGTTTGTCAAACGGACAATCACTCCACCTTCCTGGTCGATTCCCACAAGCAAAGGAATTTGTGATGTAGCATTTTCGTCAGTTGCGGCGGACTGTAAATCATAAATAAATTTTGCAGTCTGATTTGCGCTTGTGATATTTTTTTTGAAAAAGATTACGCCGCCAAAACCGTAGTTTTTTATTGCATTTTTGATTTCGCTTGTGGCAGATGTGACGGAACCTTTGTACATGGACGGCATGAGCATTTGTCCAATTTTTTGTTCCAAGGTCATTCCATCCAAAACAGACTGAACAGTTGCGTTCATCAAATCAATTTTTTCTTGCTGGATTTTCTTTTCTTCTTCCAATTGCTTTTTTAAAATCTCTTCAGCATCGTCCACGATTTCAATTTCATCAACAGAAGAAATTTTTTCAATAGACGTACAATGCACAAAAGAAAGCGACATAAATAAAATCGATATAGGAAACAACCTTTGAAATCTTCTATTCATAAAATGCAAACCACTTAACCAAAATCCCTCTATATAAATTTAGTTTTTAGATTGCAAATTGTCAACTACCAAAGACGATGAAATAGTATTTACTGTATTTTTGTCACCTCGTCAGGTCCAATGCAGGTTTCAATCGAAATGACAATTCCAGGATTTTTTCAGTACCTTTCCTTTTTCAATAATAAATGAACCCCATCGACACGAATCAACCAAGACTTTTATAGTAGGCTTCAAACTGTGGACATGACAAAACAAAAACAGTTTCCAAAGCTGGGTCGAACTGTGTACCCATGTTTGCCATCATAACAGTGTAGGCTTGTTTAAAACTCATAGGTTCTTTGTAGCATCGTTTACTTACCAAAGCGTCATAAACATCAGCAATTGCCATGATTCGTGCTTCCAATGGAATATTTGTTCCCGACAATCCTTCTGGATATCCTTTACCGTCCCATCGCTCATGGTGATATCGGGCAACATTATAGGCGACAGTTACAAAATGATTTTCTTCCACACCATTCAAAATAGCTCGAACAATTTCACCACTTTTGACTGAATGGGTTTTCATTATCATATATTCTTCGTCGGTCAATTTTCCTGGCTTACAAAGGATTGAATTATCGATAGCAATTTTTCCTAAATCGTGCATTGGAGCGGCTCTGATTATATCTTCCGAATAAAGTCTGTCCAAAGAACCGATGTCATTTTCATTCATCACACCAACAAGAATTTGGATAATATCGCTGGTGCGTTTTACGTGGCTTCCTGTACTTTGGTCTCGGTTTTCAATCATATCGGCCAAGCCCAACACAACTTTTGCCTGAATGTTTCTAATATTTGAAGTCTGATTTTTAATTGCCTGACTCAAAGTTTCATTATAGTTATTTACAAATTCCAGATATTTTCTATTAACAGTGTCGTCTGAAAGTTCAATCAAAAATCCCTTTGTGGCACTTTTCTTTCTTGTATAAAAATATGATGCCTGACACTTATAACTTTTTGAATCAATGTCCAAAAAATTCGGATCTTTAACACCAGTCTCCAATCGATTTATAAGGTCGCTGAAAAAATCTGAAATGAATGAAAACTCGTCACCAATAGTTTTGTCCAAATCCATTTTATTCAAGTCGGGCAAAATTGAACGAGCCATTTCGTTTGCGCATAAAAATTTTTTCTGCAAATCAAAAGCGATAAATCCACGGACAGATCCAGTTTCATGCACAGTCGCCACAATATTATCAATGTTGTGAACAAAATTCTGGTTATAATAAAAACACATTGTCCAAGTTGAGATGGCATAAAACAAAGGTAAAATCTCGTAATGACTGTCACTGATTATATCAATCATATAGAAAACACTTGTGCCACCTGCCAAAAACAAATAACTCCAAGTGATTTTGGGAGCAGTTTTTTCAGGATGTCTAAATGCTTTTATAATAAGAACCATAATTGCAATAATAATTGGAACAATATAAGCATAGTGGAGGAACTTCAAAGGTCCGGATTCAAAATCCATATATGAACCATAAGGACCACGAACAAAACTAAGGTTCTTGTAATACAAACGATTGACGGAACCAAACCAAACTAAAACAAGATGTGCAATTGCTGCGATATAAATCAGGGATTTGAAAATTTTATTGATATTGACTTTTAAAGTGAGACAAGTGCTTAACAAAAAGATTGCAGGCAAAAGAGTTCCATCAAAATAAACCAAGTCATTGGCAAACATCATCGCGTCATCGGATTGGGCAACACTTCTCGCAAAATAAGCAGCAGTAACGACAGGCATAAACAGAATAAGAACCCACTGATATGGATCAATGTACTTATAACTTCTAATCGCCATAAAAATCAAAGCCGAGACACACGCAAGAAAACAGATAAAATAAAAAATACTAAAGGCTCCCAAAATTGAACTCCTGCAAAAATTTAAAAATCAGAATATTGACCTCTTTCCAAAATTCGTTCAAACATAGTCGCTGGCAAAGGTTCGTCATAGACATAACCCTGAATTGTTTTACATCTCATGTCCATAAGCATATTTCTTTGTGCAACATTTTCGACACCTTCACAGATGGCTTCTTTCTTTAAATCGCAACAGGCATGAATAATATTTCTAACCAACAAAGAATCATCGTTTGCTCCACCGTTGACTTCAATACCTTCAATCAAACATCTGTCCAATTTTATGGCATCAACATTTGAATCTTTAAGCATGCTCCACGAAAATCCACCTGCACCAAAGTCGTCAATCAAAGTACGGATTCCTGAAACATGGAGTTGTTGGAAAAATGATTTCAACAAATCACAGTTTACGCCAGCTGATTCGGTGATTTCAACCTGGATTAAATGGCTATCAACTTTACTTTGGCAAATCGTGGACATAATTCGATGCACAAAGTTTTTATCAGAAAGATGGGTCTTTGAAAAATTGGATGATATAGGAACAACTTTCACACCATTTTCCTGCCAAGTGATTAAATCTTTACAAACCTGTTCCAAAACATAAAAGTCCAAATCCACAATAAGACCACTTTTTTCAAGAGAAGGGATAAATGTTTTTGGAAGATAGATTTTTCCATCACGCTCCCAACGAACCAACGCTTCTCCACCAGTAATCTTTCCAGTTTCAACATCGACCTTTGGTTGATAATAGACTTTAAAATCTTTGTTCTGAACTGCGGTCATAAATTGATATGCGATTTCTTTTTCTTCGTAAACCTGTTCCAACATATATTTCTGAAACCACACAAAATCATCAGAACCACTTGTTTTTGCATAATTCAAAGCAACGGACGGACTGTTAAAAAGTTCACTGACTGTATCACGATTGGACAGTGTATAAATTCCAGCTCTGGTATAAAGACGAACATCTTCAATCTTATTGTCCATTGGAATTTTTACAGTAAGATTTCGCAGAAGTTCAACCAATCCATCAAGATGATGTTTGTAGACAAGAACAATAAAATTATCTCCACCAAGACGGGCAACAATTTCACCTTTTACCAAAAAATCTTTTATCTGTTTTGCATATTGATAAAGGGCAATATCACCACCAGTGGCTCCCATAAGACGATTGATATGTTTAAAGTTTTTTAGGTTAATAAAAACACTGGCATAAAGAGGAAGTTTTTTTTGCAACATCAATTTGACGGCTTCTATTGTAAATGAATCTGTGTCGTAGATTTTTGTGACCACATCTTTTTTACCGGAGTTCAACAAAACAACACTGCCCACAACTGCACAAATGCTTATCAAAACAAAAAGAAGTATATCTCCAAGACTATAAGTTTTGGGATGTATCATTTGTTTTACAATAGCGATAATTAAAATACTAATGACTGCTGTTATCAAAACAGCTTTGAGAATAATAGCTGTAACATTAATTTTTTTTTGTCTTTTAAAAACTTTTTTATCCATCGGTTAAACCTAAGGATAG
>JAZUEV010000462.1:0-5913 GCA_045640345.1 Treponema sp. | reverse complement strand
GTGTAAAAACAAAAGAAGAACTTGTCGAGCGGATCACAAAATATATAGCCGAGGTAAATAAAAATCCCGTAGTTCCAAACTGGACTTATAAAATGGACGAGACAATCATTCTGTAGGTTATTTTAAAAACGATGTACTAGGAACTGTGATTTTTGAAGATGCCCTATGTTTGGACAAAAAAAAGTCCGGAGACATCTGCTCCAGACTGTTCAAATTTATTAAATAGTTTTTTTGATTAACATAGTTTCGCAAAACTTAATAAAGGAGAAAGTCTTGAAAAACCAATATATATTAATCTCATCCTTATGAGCATAATGTATCTCATTACAGTAAAATCGGCAATTATGGTACAATACCATAAATATGGTATATTTGTCCCATAAACATGGTATTTTTTCCTTTAAAAATAAAAAAACTTCGGTTATAATGGTAGCATGGTACACTCGAACACCCCTATTAGGTACATCATATCTCTCATTTTGGTTTTATATATGCCATTATCCATGGTGTTTTCACAAAAAAACTTTCAAAACCAAAGTGAAACAAGTGGATGTTTCGTAATATTGTCCAAGGAACAAGATTCTGGCGACAACAAGCAGAATTTTACAAAAAAAACAATACCTCTTTCTTTAACCCACTTTTATGACCCTGACGCTAAGTTAAAGTGCCATGAATTGGACGAAAATCTTTTTAAGCCAATAAACAACTCATTTCACCCAGACTTTTACAAAGGGGCATTATGGCTTCAAGGTGAGTTCAGCGAAAAAGACTTGGGTCATGGAGAAAACTTCCATCTAAGTTTTGGACCAACCGACTTTAGTCTTGCAGAAGTATTCGCCTACAACAAAGATACACAACAATGGGACTTTGTGGGAAACACCGGCAAATGGACAAAAAAAACAGAAGCAAACATCCCATCGGTCACACCGGCAGTCTATTTCAACGGACTTATTTTCCCGGAAGAAAGCATCCATAAAATCAGGATACGCATAATATCCTACTCCGGTTATCCAATAAAAGTTAAGCTCATATCCTCAACAATTTTTTCAAGCCACGAAAAATCTTTCATAATGGTAGAGACCATAACTTGGACATTTTTTGGAACACTCATCATCATAGCACTTGTGTTGGGCATCTTCCTTGGTGACGATCTGTACATCATATCTTGCGGGACAACTTTTTTGGTGTTCATCCTCACAGTCATAAGCTATATCATAGGAATCGGAAATCTTATCCCAATGGGGAAACAAAATCCATCGTTATTCTCATTCACACATTTAGCAAACCTAACGAGCATCTCCCTTGCATCTGCCATTTTTGCACGAATAATCAGCGAGTGTAGAGAAAAAAAGAACTTAAGCCAGCACATCATTTTAGGGGTAGGAATTTCCACAGCCTGTCTATTGTTTCTTTTCGTGGGGACAAATCCAAAATCAGTGTACATTGTCACCAACAGCGGAATCATCCTTTGCTCAATAAACCTACTTGTATTATGGATAAAAAATCTCCATTCTGGACGGACAGATGCCTACATCATTCTGGATTGGTGGGGTCTAAACCTTGTTTTTACTATAGCGTTAAGGGTTCTTGGATTCTTCCAGGTGCTTCTTCCTTTGAATGCCCCGGTCTTTGACTTAAGTCCCTTTATGCTCCAGAACACTTTCTTTATCCTCATGCTGGTTCCAACCGTTTTTCTTGCCACCAAGCGATACAAGACAAAAATCCAATGGCTCAACAAGAAAAATAAAAATTCCGACAGCCAACACAAAGAGACCCAAGAAAAACTTGATATTTCAAGGCGAATCAACAATGCTCTTTTGGAATCTGAACACTCATCAAGAAATATTCTCCACATGCAGTGGCTTAACAAATCTTCCGGAACCACTCCCCTTATACTTGGAAACATGGACAAAAATATAAGTCTCCTTGTGGCTCAATCAATTATGCACACAGGGATTTTACCTCCTGACGAAGAAGAGTCTTATTCAATTAACGACTTTCTTTCATATCATATTGATTTATGGCAAAACTCTGCGTCCAAAAAAAATCAGGATATTTCATTAAAAACCCTTGGACTGGAAAATCAAAGTACAAAGATGGATAAAAAGATTTTTGGATATATCTTGAACTCGCTGTTTTTCAACTGCACCAACCTGAGCCTGGACAATACAAAAATTTCTATATCCATAAAGCTGGACGAAGATAGTTTCCTTACATATAAAATCACGACCCTGACGGATGCCAAAATTCACAAGCACACAAAGGAGATTCTGCAAAACCCAAGTCTTTCCAGGGGACCAGGATTTGAACTTCTGAAAATGGTTCTTCCGTATTATGACGGTGAATTTTCCACGGAAGATATTGGCAGTGGATTCGATTTTTCATTGAAGTTTAAAATCGATTGCGCATATTCAAAAGTGACCTTGAAAGGAATCCCTAAACTTGGAAAACTGTCAACAGGATTGAACCACAGTTTTTGGGAAAACATACTCACAATTGAAAGCCAGAAACCAAAAGTCCTTTTAGCCACAGGCGACCAATCATTCTGCAATATCATTGAACCATTTTTCGCTGACCAATGCTACTTTTACACCGCCACCACTGGAGATAGAGCATGGAATCTTTTGAGCAGTTGGAAAAGCTTGAAAACAGATATGCCGGACATTATCATCTGCGATTTGGATATGCCTGTTTTAAGCGGAATAGGTCTTTACAGAAAAACAGTTTCAGACACGACAATGCAGAACATTCCATTTGTGTTCATGCTGGACAGATTTGATATCGACCAGATTAAAACCGTGACCGCCATGGGAGTTGTGGATTGTTTGATTCGTCCTTGCACCGTAGAAAGAATCAGCAGATGCATTTATTCGATTTTTTCTACAACCCACAAAGTCAAAAAGGATTTGGTCAACCAGATCACAAAGACTCTTCTTGGAGAGCCTACCGCCACAAAACCAACGGAAATTCCTGAGCAGACAAAGAAAATTCCGAACCCAACGGCAACGGATTCCCAGACGAAGCTTTTTCAGATAAACAATCTTTCGGCAAAGGAAATGCAGATCGCTACACTTATGTCCGAAGGAAAAACCGATAAAGAAATTGCGGAAATTCTTGGTATAAGTGCAGGAACGGTAGCAACCCACAACAAGAGGATATTCAAAAAACTGGATGTCCATAGCCGTATTGAGTTAGTTAACAAAGTGAGGTAAAATACAAATTGTCATTTTGACTAAGCGTAGCGCATGGAGAAATCTAAAACAACAGTTCCGTAGATTTCAAAAAACAATAAGATAAGAGGAAAATTTATGGCAGGAAATACATTTGGAGAAGCCTTCAGGGTTACAACTTTTGGTGAAAGTCACGGAGCGGCGTTGGGATGCATAATCGATGGATGCCCAGCAGGATTGGACATGGATGAAGATTTTATCCAGTCACAGATGGACAGGAGAAAGCCAGGTGCAAAACAAAAGGACGCAGATGGAAAAGAAATTTTCAATGCAGCTGTCACAGCCAGAAGTGAAGCAGACAAAGCAGAAATCCTGAGCGGCGTTTTTGAAGGAAAATCCACAGGAACTCCTATCGCCATAATGATTAGAAACACAAGCCAAAAATCCAAGGACTACAGCAATATCGCAAAACTTTTTAGACCTGGACACGCAGACTACACTTTCCAGATGAAGTATGGAACAAGGGACTATCGTGGTGGTGGAAGGTCAAGTGGTAGAGAAACTTCAGCAAGAGTCGCGGCTGGAGCAGTGGCACAACTTTTATTAAGGGAATTTGGAATCTCTGTTGTTGCCTACACAAAAAAAGCAGCCGGCATTCAAGGTTCGACTGTCGATTTTGACCAGATTGAAAAAAATCCAATGCGTGCGGCGGACAAAGATGCTGCCATAAAAATGCAGGAGAAGATAGAAGAAATCAGAAAGACTGGAAATTCAGCAGGCGGAATTGTCACTTGCGTCATAAAAGGAGTTCCCGCTGGATTGGGTGAACCTGTTTTTGACAAGATGGACGCTCTTTTGGCACAAGCAATGCTTTCAATTGGAGCGGTAAAAGGAATACAGTTCGGAGCTGGGTTTGATGTCGCCGACATGACCGGTCTTGAAAACAACGACAACATGGATGCAGGACCAAGTTTCAAAACCAACAACGCCGGTGGAATACTTGGTGGCATGAGCCGTGGAGACGATATCGTTTTTGATTTGGCCATAAAACCAGTTCCATCGATCTTCCTCACCCAAAAAACAGTGGACATTGATTTCAACCCATGCGACATCACTATCGAAGGTCGCCATGATGTTTGTCTTTGTCCAAGAATCGTACCTGTAGTTGAAGCTATGGCAGCCATAACAGTGGCAGATTTGCTTTTGAGAAACAGAAGCTCAAGAGTCTAGGACAGATTTATGGCAGAAAAGCAGTTGACCAAAGGTCAGAAAAGACGAAACAGAATCATCCTCTATTTTGTGGTTTTATTGTTGGTGTTTGTCGTATCAAATTGCAACACCGTCAACAGCGCAAAAAAACTTACAGACTTGGGAGACAGGTCGCAGGAGCAAAATGATTTTTTGGAATCGGTTTTGGACCAGAATTATCCGGAGCGGACTTCCATTTATCTAAACGACTCTCCATTCAAGGTCCGTCCCGATTATTTCAACCTGAATGCAAAAAGTGCTATCATCTTGGATGTGAGAACTGGTTCAATACTTTATGAAAAGGATGCAGATTTGGTGATTCCGCCGGCGTCCATGACAAAGATTATTGAAATGTATGTGGTCCTGGAGCATGTGGAAAAAGGACTTGTCAGTTTGGATGATGCGGTCCCCTTGCCTCCTGAATCTTGGGTTGAAAATATCCCTTGGGACGCTTCACGCATGGGGCTTAGAAAAGATCAACGAATCACATTAAGGGAACTTCTTCTGGGACTTTCAATCTGTAGCGGAAACGATGCATCAGTTGCGGTCGCCCATTATGTTTGTGGGAGCATGGAAGCTTTTGTCGAAAAAATGAACCAAGTGGTTATCGACACCGGCCTAACCCAGACCCATTTTGTTGAATCCAGTGGTTATAGCGAAGAAAATTTGACCACTGCCCGAGAATTCGCAACTTTTGCAAGAAAATATATCAATAGATTTCCATACGCCCTCAGTGAATTCCACAGTCAACCGAGCATCATATACCCCAAACTTGAAAACGAACCAACAAAGAAACCTGAAGAAGTCGTTGGCATAAAAATGGTCAACACAAATATGCTTCTCGACAAAATTCCTGGTTGCGATGGTCTCAAAACTGGATATATCGACGAAAGTGGATACAATATCAGTGTTACAGCTGAACAAAATGGAACAAGATTTCTTTCAGTCACCATGGGAGCTTCCGGAAAAAATATGATCGAAGGAAATAAAAATCGTGTGGCTGATAATTATGAGCTTTTTGATTTTTGTTTCGCCAATTTTGCTGATTACATCCCTCAAAAAAATCAACATGAATACACTGTTCCTGTTTTTGCCGCAAAAGAAAATGCAGTCAAACTTGTCCCAGCCTTGGACGAAATTTTTGTCGCGCCGATTCTGAAAGATGAAAACAACATGGACTGTCCAATTACGGTCGAGACTGTTTTGCCTCAGAAACTTGTGGGAGAAATTGAATGTGGAAAAGTCTATGGGCAGATTCGATACAACTGCAATGGTCAAACTTTAAGGATTCTTCCATTGGTTGCAGACCGTCAAATTCCAAAAGCAGGATTCCTAAAAACTTTGGTTGGGAAAGTGGCTTCCAATTTCTTTTGATTCGTAACAATGAGACACAAGCCCCGGTTATTGTGTCGGGGTTCATTAGTTTATTACAAAATTCTTAAAACCGACGCTTTAAGAATTTCTAATCATTAATAAAAATTCCCACCAGAAAATC
>JAZUEV010000461.1:0-3363 GCA_045640345.1 Treponema sp. | reverse complement strand
AAGGGCGTTAGGCCTGAACAAATCCGTGTGACATAAAAACGCAAACAAGTATCTGAGGACTGTTGTTTTTTAGATGCTGAAACAAGTTCAGCATGACGGGACATTCCCAAACGAGTGTCTTTTTATATTCAGTCGGATGTATGCTATTGTTAACCATTCCCCCCAACAAGTATCGTGAAATTTTTAATCGGATATAAGGCTATGACTTTGGACTTAATTTGTGGTCGCTACGCCGGATTGTAGGGGCGCGGTGCGTTCCGTAGTGAAACGGAGGAATGGAACCCCGGAAAGCCGGATAATCAATGGTGCGCCGAATTGAAAAAAATGGTGCGCAAAAAATGTGTTGGAGTTCGTCCAAAAAAATGCTATATTATAGAAGATATTTTAATATTTGATGGTTCTAGGGACGCCTATTATCAGGAGGAAAAAATGGCTGAAAATCGGATGATTGATGGATATATGTCTTTTTTGAAAAACGGAAAAACCGAGCGGGAGTGTTGTGACCAGTTGATAAAATTGGCTGAGGCGGCTGGGTTTAAGAATCTTTATGACTGCAAAAATCTCAAGGCTGGGGACAAGGTTTATGCTTCAAAATGGGGCAAGTCTGTGGCTCTGTTTAAGGTTGGAAAAAAGTCTCTTGAGGACGGATTGAATATTTTGGGTGCCCACATTGATTCTCCACGATTGGATGTTAAGCAGAATCCCCTTTACGAAAACGATTGTCTGGTTTATTTGAACACGCATTATTATGGAGGGATTAAAAAATATCAGTGGGTGACTTTGCCGCTTGCGATTCACGGTGTGGTTTGTTTGAAAGATGGAAAGACGATTCAGGTTTGCGTTGGTGAGGATTCCGCCGACCCTGTTTTTTGTATTTCCGACATTCTTCCACATTTGGCTCAGTCCCAGATGAAGGAGTCCGCTGCTGATTTTATTTCCGGTGAAAGTCTGGATTTGATTTTGGGAAGCTCCATTCCTCCTAAAAAGTTTGGCGATGAAAAAAAGTCTGAAGATAAAAAATCTGATGACGGTGCAAAAAAGGATGAAAAGGATGAAAAAGATTCTGCCAAAAAAAAGGTTCTTGCCATTCTGAAAGAAAAATATGGATTTGAGGAAGAGGATTTTGGTTCCGCTGAACTGGAGATTGTTCCTGCCGGCGACCCTCGTTATCTTGGTTTTGACAGGTCCATGATTTTGGCCTATGGTCAGGACGACCGTTCTTGTGCTTACACTTCTGCCGCTGCTTTGTTTGATTGTGCTGATTTTGATTTTGAAAGGACAGTCTGCTGTGTGTGTGTTGATAAAGAGGAAATCGGTTCTGTTGGAGCCACTGGTATGGGGTCCCAGTTTTTTGAGAATGTGGTCGCCGAATTGGTTGCCCGATGTGGCGAATATTCCGAGCTGTCTGTCCGTCGTTGCTTGAACAACAGTTTGATGCTTTCATCCGATGTGAACGCCGCATTTGACCCTCAGAATCCTGGACTTTATGACAAGGCCAATGCGTCTTTCCTCAACGGTGGAATTGTGTTCAATAAATACACTGGAAGTCGTGGAAAGTCTGGCGCCTCGGATGCTAGTCCAGAGTTCATCGCTCTTTTGAGAAAAGTTTTTGATGATGCGAAGGTCTCTTACCAGATGGCGGAGCTTGGAAAAGTGGACCAGGGTGGTGGAGGAACCATCGCTTATCTTGCGGCAAAATATGGAATGTATGTGCTTGATGCGGGAGTGTCTGTGTTAAGCATGCACGCGCCTTGGGAAATTACAGCGGTGGAAGATTTGGTCCAAGCCTACAATGCCTACAAAGCGTTTTTGAAAATTGATGATGTGAAACTGGCGTAAAAAATTGGCCGTCACTTTTTCTTGAGTGGCGGCTTTTTTGTTTACAGTTTCAACCAAGTTTGCCACAAGATTTTTTTTGACCGTTGATTTTTTTATGCATCCATCAATCAATATATTTGAATGTTAGCTCCCAGTCGTGGGTTACTGTTGAACCTGTTAAGCTTATGGATTTTTTTACAGAAAAACGATACGAGGCAAGCTTGTAGACCGATGCACATTGGAAATCAAAGAAACCGTTTTCTCCACGAAAATGAATATAAACTGGATTATATGGTTCATACATTTCAAAATAGATGTATGTGTTGCTTTTTACATAGAATCCTTCTGGATTTGCTTCGTATGGATTTGCGTGTTTTGTTTCTCCATCTGGACTTGTATATGTAATTCGTTTCCAGTACTGATGTGAACCGTTGACATTGTAAAGTGTATCGCGATCTATATAATCTCCCTCATAACCATCTTTAGGGCAAAGAGGTTTGTCCCACTTTACAAGATATTCAGTTGGAGTAAATTTTGCGTATAAATCAATGTCGCCGGTCTTTTCATTTGGAGTCCATCCGCTGATTTTGTTTGCGCTGGTGAACTTGCTGTCCAAATACCATCCATCAAAGTTGTTGTGCTCCTTTTTCAAATCAACAAGGGAAATAGAGTCCGCAATCGTGTAGGTTGCCGTGTTGGGATTCTCCAGTCCGTCAGCATTGTGATAGATGATTTTGTACTCTTTCCTTGGCATGATTTCGATTTTTGTTTTGTCACAGATTTCACAAACGAAAGTTGATTCCGGAGGATTGTCAACAGTTTCTTCCTTAGACAAAGTTCCCTCGTCCCACTGGTGGAGTTCCTTTCCGCTAGTTTCATTTTTGTGTCCACAGGTCGCCTCATGCCAATGATAGCTGTCGTCACTTTTCCAGTCGCTTGAATAAGTGTGATCGTGTGGTGGATTTTTTGTCGGTTGGTCATCTGGATTTCCTACCTGAACTGAACAAGCAGAAACGAGTGTTAAAAAAATCAACGCGAACATAGAAAACATTTTTTGTTTAAACATAGTGCACCTCTTTTGTAAAATAAATCTCTATTTAATGGAAGATTTTTAATATTGTAAAAAATTTGATGCATCAAATAATGATAGACAAAAAACAAAAATAAAAATTTTATGAAAAAAAGGCAAGGAAAATTTAAATAGGGGCAATTTCGGGTTTTCAAAAATGAACCTCTGGTTGAATAATTTCATGGCTTATTCTTAAATTTTTTCAGATGGCTCAAGTCCGTTGTTTCCCGAAGCATTTTATTTTGTTCCAGGTCTTCGATTTTGCTAACGCAAAATCATATAATTTTTTTAATAATTCAGTACTTTCATAAAAAGTTTCCATCTTGCATCACTTTTTTAAAGAAAAATCGTTAGATTTTTCGAAGACCTGGGACAGTTTTTATGCTTTATGTTATAAACTGCTTGTGAAATTTAAACTCGACATTCGCCCTATTAAAGATGTCCTTTAATATCACCTCTTTTATTAAAATTAGATT
>JAZUEV010000460.1:0-2558 GCA_045640345.1 Treponema sp. | reverse complement strand
GATACATTCCCAACAGCACTCCACATTTCAGCTGTATCCGCAATCGAAGACAAGCTTTTGCCAGCAGTTGACACATTGATTGCTACATTCGTTAGACTTGAAAAAGAGAACGAGGGAATCGTAAAGTCAGGACGCACACACCTTCAGGACGCCGTGCCTATCCAGTTCAGCCAGGAGATTTCCGGTTGGAGGACTTCTTTGGAACGCGACGTGGAGATGCTCAAGTCTTCACTCCCATACCTTAAGCAGTTGGCTCTTGGTGGAACAGCTGTAGGAACAGGTCTCAACGCACCTAAGGGATTCGACGAGAAGGTTGCTGAATCAGTTTCCAAGCTTACAGGAAAGGACTTCATCACAGCCCCTAACAAGTTCCACGCGCTTACATCAAAGGACGAACTGGTTTTCGCCCACGGAGCGGTCAAGGCTCTTGCGGCAGACATGATGAAGATTGCAAACGATGTACGCTGGTTGGCATCTGGTCCCCGTGACGGTCTTGGAGAAATCCACATTCCAGAGAACGAGCCTGGTTCATCAATCATGCCAGGAAAGGTCAACCCAACCCAGTGTGAAGCAGTCACAATGGTTGCCGTCCAGGTTATGGGAAACGACGCGGCGATTGGTTTCGCAGCATCACAGGGAAACTTCGAGTTGAACGTCTTCATGCCTGTAATCGCCTACAACTTCATCCAGTCATGCCGACTTTTGGCGGAAAGCATCCTCAGCTTCAACAAGAACTGTGCAGTCGGAATCACAGCCAACAAGGAAAAGATGCACGACTACCTCTACAACTCTTTGATGCTGGTCACCGCTTTGAATCCATATATCGGTTACGAAAACGCGGCAAAGACTTCCCACTTGGCATACGAGAAGAACATTTCCCTCAAGGACGCTTGTGTTCAGCTTGGCTTCCTGACAGCGGAAAAGTTCGACGAAGTGTTCCATCCTGAGGAAATGGCTGGGGTCACAAAGAAATAAGCGATAGATTCGCCGAAAAAATTTTTTTGTATTACAATGGGGAGTCCCTAAGAATTGCTATTTTTAAAGACAACCCTAAAAATGCGATGCTTAAAGTCTTGCAATTTCAAGGTTTTAAACTCGCCAGGTATCTTTTCTTAGAGATGCCGAATGGACTTGGACGGATTTCCCAGGAGCTCCGTTCAATCAATGGTAAATATTATAGAAGAAAATTATATGTGGCATGTAGTTTTCTTCATCATTAATGCCCGACGGAAATGATTAAGGCTGATTTCCCAGGACAGAAATGAAACAAAAAGGGGCTGTGCTTTTGGAGCATGGTTTCCAACACTTTTTTTGTAAAAGGAAGTAGTTCATGGAGAACACCAAACACTACAGTTACTTCCCTGGATGTACACTTAAGAACAAGGCTCTTGACCTTGATAAATATGCACGTGCATCAGCGGAAGCACTCGGTTTTACCCTTGACGAAATCCCTGAATGGCAGTGCTGCGGTGGAGAATATCCACAGGGCAAGAACGAGGTTGCTGCAAAGCTTCCTTCAGTCCGTGCCTTGGCAAACGCAAGAGACGCTGGTCAGGACTTGGTTACCCTTTGTTCAGCATGTTACAACGTTATCAAGCAGGTTAACGACGACATGACGAATGACGAGGGAACAATTCTCAAGGCGAACAATTATCTCAAGGAAGATGGAATTGAGTACCACGGAGAAACAAAGGTAGTTCACTATCTTGAAATCCTTCGCGACGTTATTGGATGGGACAATGTAAAGAAGGCCGTAAAGAATCCTCTCAAGGGAAAGAAAATCGGCGCCTACTATGGATGTCTCCTTCTTCGCCCAGGAAAGGTTCTTCAGTTGGATGATTCAGAAAATCCTCAGCTTTTGGAAGACTTCATCAAGGCAATCGGGGCAACTCCTGTCATCTATGCACAGAGAAACGAATGCTGTGGAGCTTACACAATGTTCGAGGACGAATCGATTCCAAAGAACCGCTCAAAGCAGATTTTGACAAACGCGGAAGACATGGGAGCTGATTTGCTCGTCACATCTTGTCCACTTTGTCGTTACAACCTGATCAAGAATAAAGGCGATTCTAAACTTGATGTAATCTATTTTACAGAATTGTTGGCAGAAGCCCTTGGTGTCAAGGAGGTCCAGTAATTATGGAAAACAATGAATTGCTCAAGGAAGCAGTATTGATGAGATCAGGCGTGAATCCAAAGAAGTGCATGGTCTGTGGAAAGTGCTCAGGTACATGCCCAAACTATGACGCTATGGAATATCATCCACATCAGTTTGTCCAGATGGTAGAGAATGGCGAAATTGAAAAGCTTATGGCTTCAAAATCAATCTACGCATGTTTGAGCTGCTTCGCATGTCTTGAACGATGTCCACGCCAGGTTGAACCAACAAAACTCATTGATGCAGTACGCCAGCTTGTTGAAGGCCAGAGGGGTCCTCATCATTTGGATCCAGCTCAGGTACCAGAGCATCTGGATGCAGACATGCCACAGCAGGCATTGATGGCTGCTTTCAGAAAGTACAAAAAATAATTAAGGAAATCCTATGGAAAGAATTGGTG
>JAZUEV010000459.1:0-11514 GCA_045640345.1 Treponema sp. | reverse complement strand
TGGCTTTTGGACCCCGATGCCACAGGAAAACCCCCCTACGGACTTGAATATCTGAGCGAAACAAAATTGGGCTTGAAGGGGGTGGAGTTCAAGGACATTGTGCAGAAAAACCAGACCTTTGCCGATGTGCCGCTGGAATCTGCTTTCAACTACGGTTCAGAGGATGCTGATTTTACATGGCAGCTTTGGAATTTGTTTGAACCAAGACTGAAGGAACAGAAACTTGATGATTTATTTTTCAATATGGAGATGAAGGTGCTACCGGTTTTGTCTCGCATGGAACAGACTGGAATCCACTTGGACAAAAAGGTTCTGGAAGATTATGCGGTGGTCCTGAAGGAACAGATAAAGAATCAGGAAGATGAAATCCACACTCTTGCGGGACATGATTTCAATATAGCCAGCACTAAGCAGCTTCAGACTGTTTTGTTTGAAGAGCGTGGTTTGGTTCCAGGAAAAAAGACCAAGACAGGATACAGCACAGACACAGCAGTCTTGGAGGAGCTTTGCGAAAGAACAACAGACCCCATGCCCAAGGCCATCCTTGAATATCGTGGGGCCACAAAACTTCTGAACACCTATGTGGAAACCCTGCCGACTTTGGTTGATAAGAACGACAGAATCCACACCACGTTCATGCAGATTGGTACAGCCACAGGACGACTTTCATCCAAGGATCCAAATCTCCAGAACATTCCAATCAGGGACGAAGCCGGTAGAAAAATCCGTGGAGCTTTTACAGCAAATCCGGGGACTGTTTTGATTTCCGCCGACTATTCCCAGATTGAACTTGTGGTGCTTGCCCATCTTTCCCGCGACCCGAATCTGTCCAAGGCATTTATTGATGGAACCGATGTCCACAAATCCACCGCCGCATTGATTTACGGTCTGGACATGGACA
Source organism: Treponema sp. (assembly GCA_045640345.1). GTDB lineage: Bacteria > Spirochaetota > Spirochaetia > Treponematales > Treponemataceae > Treponema_D. The sequence continues at coordinate 10,613 of JAZUEV010000459.1, read as the reverse complement.
ATGTTACCCCCGACCAAAGACGGTTCGCCAAGACTGTTAACTTTGGTGTGATGTATGGAATGAGCGCCTTCAGACTTGCCAATGAATTGGGAATCAGCAGAACGGAGGCAAAGAATTTTATCGACCAATATTTTGTCACCTATGCCGGGGTCAAAAAATTTTTAGGGGACACTGTTTCCGATGCCCAGAAAAATGGATTCGTTCAGACAGCCATGGGACGAAAAAGGGTCATAAAGGGAATCAACAGTCGCAACAAGATTGAACAGAACGCAGCGCAACGCATGGCAGTGAACACACCAATCCAGGGAACCGCCGCGGACATAGTTAAAAAAGCCATGGTCGATATCCAGGAGGCATTGGACGCTGATTCAAACCTTGGTTCAAAGGTCCAACTTCTGCTTCAGGTTCACGACGAATTGATTTTCCAGTGCCAGGATGATTCCAAGACTGTTGAGGATGCAATCAAACTGATTCGTGAAAAAATGGAGAACGCCGTCAAACTGAATGTGCCTTTGAGGGTAAGCATTGAGCATGGAAAGTGCTGGGGAGAGTTCCATTGATTTTATGTGTCACAGGAATGATGGCCGCCGGAAAAAATTTTGTGTCGGGGATTTTTGAGGAGCTTGGGTTCAAGTCCGTGGATGCTGATTTGCTTGGTCACAGGGCAGTGGATTTGTGCACCCCTCAGATTGTCCAGACTTTTGGTGGACTGGCGTCGGAAAAGGGGATTCAGATTACTGATTCCGATGGAAAAATCATTAGACGGAACCTTGGCGCATTGATTTTTGGACATGATGATTTGGTGAAAAAACAGGAGGACATTGTCTTTCCCAAGATTGACCAAATGTTTCACGAATTTATGGAACTGAACAAGGAATCAGACATCATCCTCAACGCCACGGTCTTGTACAAGATGCCACTCATAAAAAAGATGGACGCAGTGATTTTTGTGGATGCGCCTACAATTGTACGGTTGTTCAGGGCAAAAAAAAGGGACGGGATGAGCTTTAAACAAATATTTGCCCGATTTGCTACACAGAAAAATCTTTTTTCTAAATATAGTGTTTCACATGCCGATACTTTAAGAGTATGGAATGTGGGTTCCAAAAATCAAGTAAAGAAAAGGGTGGAAAAAATCATCCTTAAACTGAGGAACCCAATGGGGAACACGAAATGGAACAAAAACGAACATTGTGGATTTTGATTGCCGCTGGACTTTTCCTTTGTCTTGTCTTCGGGGCAGCCTATTTTATGTCCAAAGCCAATGGGTCTGGAAAAAATATTAACACCATCAGCCTGGACAGTCCAGAATTGTGGGTGGCTCCAAATGCCGATTATTCTGATGCGAATGTGGTTGAAAAGAAAGAGGAACCAAAAGTTGAAAACATAACAGAGGTTCCAAATTCTTCAGAAATCACACAGGCGGAATCCCAGGAACAGATGGAAGTGGTTAACAGTCTTACCCAGGGATTGGAATATCCTGAAGCTGGTGTAAGTACCGCTATCGCCCAGGTGTCGGACAAAAATGATTCCATGAATATTTATCAGACTTCCGAAACTTCTTCATCAAAAGGAACTGTTACAACGACATTTGATTTTACTGGTGGTTCAAATTCTGTGGCTACTGTTTCTGCTGCAAACAAGGCTGCTGAAGATGGTCTGAAGAAAGCTGATTCCCAGCGTGGACAGATGGCAAAGACTTTGGATGAAAGCACAAGCCGTTCAAAGGAAGAGACAAAAGTTGCAATCGTCACGGAAACTCCAAAAACAACTGTCAGTGTAAAGTCAAGCACCACAGTGTCAAGCGAACCAAAAATCGCAACATCAACTGTGTCTGCACCAAAAACTACCACAACTACTGCAACCACAACAAAAACAAATTCTTATTCAGAACCGGACAGATTCTGGGTACAGGCAGCTTCATATTCAAGCAAGAAAAAGGCAGACGAGGCTCGCTCAATCTTGGATGAAAATCAGGTGCAGTGTGAAGTATTCACCTATGAGATGAACGGAACCCTTTACTACAGAGTCCGTGTTGGTCCATACACTACAAAAACAGAAGCCACATATTGGAAAAATCAGGTGGATTCCTTGGAACAGTTTGCTGATGCCGGAACATACATCGTAAACTCCAGCGCACCAATCGCCAAGGCAAACTAAAGTTGATTAAACCTCGAAAGACCTCTGCTTATGCGGGGGTTTTTCTTTATATGGAACTTCTAAAAATTACAGTTTTAGGGATAAAAAAAATCATTGTAAAATCTGGAGATAAAAATGAAAAAAACAAACGCCATGAGGATTTTGGACGGAGCAAAAATTCCTTACCAATGCAAAGAATATGATCACGACGGTGAACATGAACTTTCCCGTGGAGCAGCAGAAAAGACAGCCGAAAAATTGGGAGTGGACCCTGCAACCGTTTTCAAGACAATCGTAATGAGGACTGATACAAAAGAGGTCGTTGTTTTTTGCCAGAGCGCCGTCTGTGAAATCAATCTAAAAAAAGCTCGCCAGGCTTGTGGAGCAAAAGAAGTGACCCCAGTAAAGCAGGATGAACTTTTGGCTTTGACAGGATACATTCGCGGTGGCTGTTCTCCAATCGGCATGAGAAAAAAATATCGCACATTCATTGACGAGACCGCTTTGCTTTACGACCAAATAAACATCAGCGCAGGAGTCCGTGGCCAACAGTTGACCCTTTCGCCAAAAGATTTGGGGACCGTAACGGAAGCCCAGTTCGTGGATTTGGTTTTGGAGTAGGTTAAGGATTGCTCCTTGGAATGGTGGGGCACTGAAAAAGTCCTGTTTTGTCATGCTGAATTTATTTCAGCATCTCTTTAACTCTTGATAATATATAGATTTAGAGATTCCGAATCAAGTTCGGAATGACGATTTTTGTACTTTTTCAGTGGACTCTTGGAATGGTGGAGGGGATAAAATTGGAAACAAAAATCTCCACAATAAATAATTTTTCTGTTATACTAAGGTTGGAGGAAATATGGGCATTTACTTGAACCCGAATAACGCAAATTTTTCAGAAACCTTGAGGCGGCCAATTTTTGTTGACAAGACAATGATTCTAAAAACTTTGAATCGTTTTATCGATCAGCAAAATAAATATATTTGTGTGAGTCGTCCCCGCAGATTTGGAAAGACCATTGCCGGAAACATTATTTCCTCATATTATTCAAAAGGTTGCGATTCCAGGGAACTTTTCTCCAATCTGAAATTTGGTAGGGACGAAACTTTTTTTTCAAAGTTGAATAAATACAATGTCATCCAAATTGATTTGAACAGCGAATATAGAAATTGTGATTCCAAGGATATGCTGATTAAATATCTGAAACAAAAACTTTACTGTGAATTTGAGTCACAATTTTCTACAATCAAGTTTATGGAATATGAGTCCCTGGCCGACAGGATAATGAAAGTTTATCTTCAGACGAACCAGCAGTTTGTAATCATCATTGACGAATATGATGTCCTTGTTCGGGAAGCTGTGAACTCAAAAATTGATTCGGGGCTTTTTGATGAATATCTTGATTTTTTCAACGGACTTTTTAAAAGCGACACCCTTAAACCAGCTATCGCCTTGGCATATTTGACTGGAATCTTGCCCGTGATTCGTGATAGGGTACAGTCCAAGCTGAACAATTTTGAGGAATATACCATGGTTTCGGCTTACGATCTTTCAGAGTTTGTTGGATTTACTTCCGATGAGGTTCGGGACCTTTGTATAAAAAACGATATCAGTTTTGCAGAATGTAGAAGATGGTACGACGGATATCACCAAAACGGTTATGAAATTTTTAATCCACAGGCAATCGCAAAAGTCATGGAGACTGGGGAGTTTGGAAGCTATTGGTCACAGACATCCACATACCAAGTGATTTCCGATAGACTTGCTGCCAACTTTGATGGGATGAAAGATGATGTGGTCAGAATGTTGGGAGGTGAAAGTGTTGATGTGAATGTGACCCGATATATGAACACCATGACCGATTTCAATTCAAGACACGACGCTTTTACATATTTGATTCATCTTGGATATTTGGCCTACAACAAAAAGGACCAGACCTGCAGGATTCCCAATGGAGAAATTTTACAGGAATGGAAAAACGCTGTGGAGGATAATTCTGATTACGATGTCACCAACAAAATAATTCAGTCGTCAAAGGAACTTCTGAATCAAACAATCTTGGGAAATGAGGAAGCTGTGGAAAAAGCGTTGGACATGAGCCATATCCATGTGACCAGCAACCGAAGCTACAATAATGAGGATGCACTCCAGTCGGCAATCTATCTGGCATATATTTTTGCCTTGAACAAATATACGGTTATAAAAGAAATGGCAACTGGGAAAGGCTTTGCTGATGTTGTTTACATTCCAATCAATCAGGATTATCCTGCAATGATAATTGAATTAAAACGAAACGGAAGCACCGAATCAGCCTTGAACAAAATCAAAGAAAAAAAATATTTCGCCTCGCTGGAACATTATGTCGGGAACTTGCTGTTTGTTGGAATCAACTATGATGAAGAAACAAAAATCCACCAATGTAAGATAGAAAAGTTTGTGAAGGAAGATGTGTGAGAGGAACTGCCTATTTTCAGTTACTGGTATACACTTTTTTTAGACAGTTCCTAAGAGCGATTATTTTTGTGAATTATTAGCACAACTTGCTATAGCATCTATAATTGCTCCTGCTACACTAATAGCTGCGGCAGCGGCTGTTGCGAATTTTCCAGCAGTACTTAAACCGTTTTTAGCTTTTTCACAATTGGCAATAGTTCTTTGCCTTTTTACATCAGCCTCGCTAGGAAATTGATTTTTATTGGCCATAGTTACCCTCCTTATTTTTCCCAAGAATGATTTCCATTTTTGTTTGTAAATGTTTTCGCTACTTTAGCAGCACCATCGTAGTCCCCTTGTTCGGTTAAGTCCTTATAAGTATCGTTGACTATTTTAGCTGTCCCCCTTGAACCTGTATAATTACTTCCATCTGATGTTTTTATTCCTAAGTCATTGAATACTTTTCCTAGTGCATTGAAATCTGCTGTTTTTCCCTGTGCAGAAAGTTCTTCTGCAATACTTTTGATTACATTTGTGTGTTTTGCCATATAACAATTCTCCTTATGAAAAAAAATCTTTTTCCGCATTCGAGCCTCGTTTACGGGCGAAGAATGCGGAAAAAGGGATTAGTCAATCCCTTTAGCACAGTGTACACTGTGCTAAAACAAAATTAACAATAAAATCATCTATCTTAACAATAAATCTTGAAATTATTTAGTTTTGATATTATCATGGTACATAGAGAGGCTGATATGGGATTTTCAAAACAGTTTGTGGAAGAACTAAAAACTTTTATTATTGAAAATGTAAAAGACCATGGGGACAATTTAATTTCCTTTGTGTCTGAAAATAAAAACATTACTCGACAGAGTGCGTCAAAATATATTTCACAACTTTGCGATGAAGGGATTCTTTTTCTAAAAAATTCCAGCAACAAAAATAGAGTCTATGAACTTGCCGTTCTGAATCAGAAGACAGCTAAATACACAAATGTCTCGACCCTCAGCGAAGATGTGGTTTACAAATCAGATTTTTATCCCCTCATTTCCTCCTGTGCAAAAAAGGTTATCAAGCAGGTAGATTTTTGTTTTACAGAAATCCTTAACAATGCCATTGACCATTCATCTTCCCAGAGCGTGGAGATTGAATTTTCTGAAACTGCCAAATCTCTTTGCTTTTCAATAACCGATGATGGTGTTGGTATTTTTGATAAAATCAAAAAAGAAATGGAGCTTCCCAGTCTGCAGGATGCCATTGCGGAACTTGTGAAAGGTGGTTATACATCGGACCGTTCAAGACATGCAGGAACTGGAATTTTTTTTACATCCAGAATCAGTGAACATTTTGAGATTGTGTCTAGAAACAAACGAATGGTAAGCCACGACGGAAAAATTTTTATAACCGAAGATGTGGAAGATTTTGTGGACGGAACCAAGGTAATTTTTGAGATTGATAAATTTTCATCCATTGATACGGCTGATGTTTTTGACAAGTACAGCATTGACTATAAGTTTTGTATATCCCAGATTCCGGTCAAAATAATGGAGTCCGAGGGAAGTGGAAGTTTGTGTTCCAGGTCTCAAGCCAAAAGACTGATTGCCCATTTTGATAGATTTGAAAAAGTTTTTCTGAATTTTGCTGGAGTCGAGGAAATCGGTTTTTCCTTTGCCGACGAGATAGGAATTTTCATAGCGAACGAAAAATGTGAAGAAAAGATTTGCTTTGAAGAAACATCAGAAAAAGTAAAAGGCATGCTGAACTCAGTTTTTTCCCAAAGGGGAGTGGATATTCGATTGTAAAAAATACCCGATATTTTAAAACAAAAATCCCTCTCCAAAAATGGGGAGGGATAAACTGTTAAAAGTCTGTTGCCGTTAGTACAACCTACTCAATAGTGTAAGTTCCGTCCAATGGATCTGAACATTTCAAAACAAGAGTGTCTGGAACAGGACACAACATGTTGTCCGACTTTTCCAAAACCTTCAATGTAATGGTTCTGTCTCCGTTTTCTGTGTATGTGGCTACAAAGTTGCAAGATTCCTCTTCTCCTTTGACTGAGAACCATGTTTTGTTACATGAAATTTTCTTATTATTTTTATTTATGCTTGCTTTCAAAATCTGTAGATTACTACTGCTACCATAACAAATATTAATAGCATTGCCATACAATTGTACTTGACAACCTTCATCGCTAATATCGCTTTCGAATCTAACTAATCCTACTTCTGGCTTTGCGTTGAGTGTGACAGATGAGCCTGAAATTTCATATGAATAAGTTCGTAAACACCATGCCAGCGAAGCATCAGCTTGTAAATAAAAGTCTGGAAACATATCATAATAATCTTTACATAGATCAAAATATTCTTGTGCAGATGTAAGAGTTTTTCCATTGTAATCATAACTCTGTGCCAAAAGATACAGTTCCTTTTTTTCTGTATTGTAGCTGTACTTGTATGTAATATTGTGTGCATTTTCACAAGTTCCGTCTGTGCTGAAAATGTATTTGTTTCCGCCGCTAGCGATTGTCTTACCCTTGAAAGGATCTTCTCCCACAGATGCAGGAGGATTTTCTGGTATGGAATCAAAAGGGGCGGAAGGGTTGTCGTCTGCTATAGGAAGATCATTTGGTATGGAGTCAGAAGGGATGTCGTCTGATGCAGGTTCAGAACAGGCAAAGAGGGAAAGGGAAATCAAAGCGGCGGAAGCCACAGAGAAAAACAGTCTTGAAATTTTTTTCATAGTTCACTCCAAAAGTTGATAAAAAACTTTTTCCCCATTCCAGCCTCGTTTACGGGCGAAGAATGCGGAAAAAGGGATTAGTCAATCCCTTTAGTTCAGTGTACACTGAACTAAAATCCGTTTGGGGTGGGGTTACATATAAAAATGATTGTGGTAAAATACGACTAATTCAGAATAGAATCCCAGATTGGTCGCATTTTGGAGTTTCTATGGAATATTCCGCATTTAAAATCCCGAATCAAATTCCTTATTGGTATATTTGATAAATTTCTTGTATCGTTTTAAGTTGTTCTCTCTTGTAAACAGATTTAATGTGTATTATAATGTGTACAGGATGGTGTATATGAGAACAAATATTGTGCTTGACGATGAGCTTGTTAAAAAGGCTTTTCTGTTGGCTCCGCAAATAAAAACAAAAAAAGATTTGGTGGATGAAGCCTTAAAAGAATTTGTTCAGGTTCGGAAGGCAAAAAAATTGGAAGATTTAAGGGGGGTGGATCTATTTTCTGATGATTATGATTACAAAAAAATGCGGGAAGGAAATAATGGTTCTTGTTGACACCTCTGTTATAATCAATTACATAAAAAATGTTGATGACAAATATTCTTACGCCCTTCAACTGATTATGGACAACCATGTTCCATTCGGAATAAACAGTTTTATATATCAAGAAATACTTCAGGGGGCAAAGTCAGAAAAAGAATTTGAAATCCTTAAAAGCTATTTTTCTGATTTCCATTTCTATGAACTGAAAGATAAATCCTCATTTGAAAAATCCGCATTGATGAATGTCCTGTGCAGAAAAAAAGGAATAACCATAAGAAGTACAATTGATTTGTTGATTGCCCAGACTGCTATAGACAATAATCTGCTTCTACTGACCAATGACAGGGATTATGAAAACATGGCTGGCGTGATTTCTGAATTGCAATTGTTTGAAGTGTAAAAGCCGATGCAAAAATTTGGACAGTGAAATTCTTTCGACAATAAAAAAGCATCCTCCCTAAAAAAGAAGAATGCCTTAGTGACCCACGCGCGAGTCGAACGCGCTACCTACAGCTTAGGAGGCTGTCGCTCTATCCAAGTGAGCTAGTGGATCATAAATCCGCAGACAAACAAAAGTCCATCTGCGAAGTTAATTGCAAATTGAATTATTTGTCCTTTGCTCTTTCAACGAATGAACCGTCGCGAGTGTCTACTACGATTCTGTCGTCTGTGTTGCAGAACAATGGAACACGAACTTCAGCTCCTGTGTCCAATGTAGCTGGCTTCAAAGACTTTCCAGAAGTATCACCCTTGATTCCAGGTTCACAGTAAGTGATGGTGCGAACAACGTTGATTGGCAACTTAACACCAACAGCCTTTCCTTCGTAGAAAGTAATTGTCACATCATATTCGTCATCTGGAGAAAGGAAACCGGCATTGTCTCCCAAGTCTTCCTTGCTCAAGCGAACTTCATCCCATGTTGTCTGATCCTGGAAAACATATTCATCGCCGTCCAAATATGAAAGACGCACTGTCTGCTCTACAAGGTCAACTTCATCAAACTTTTCACCGGCATCCAAACCCAAATCCTGAGTTCCGCCTGTAACGATGTTCTTTACACGGAGCTTAACTGTGATTCCCTGGCGACCTGACTTCTGTCCCAGCATTTTCTGAACGATAAATGGTGAGCCTTCATACATGAAAGCTGTTCCTACTCTAACTTCGTTGGTTGATAACATTACAGTTTCCTTCCCAAAAATAAGATTCATTAAATTATATAAAATCGGAAAACAATTGTCAATTAAATTTATGGGCATCTCTAAAAAATACTTTTCAGATATGTACGGAATATTTCATATTCCTAACCAAGTTTTAAACCTTGAAATTACAAGGCTTAAAACATCGTGTTTTCTAAGTTATCTCTAAAAATTGCAATTTTTAGAGACTCCCTTATCAATTGATAGGCAAAATCGTTTCCTTAATTTTTCCAGCCATCGTATATGTCGCATTCAAGTATCTTTTTTGCGTTCTGGATTCTTTCGGCAGTAGGGGAGTCCACACCTTCAAGTGGATATGGAATGCCCAAGCTTTTGTATTTTGCGATTCCCAATGTGTGGTATGGAAGAATTTCAACACGCTTTATGTTGCTCAATGTTCTGATAAAATCTCTTGTTTTTGTCAAATATTCATCATTGTCCGACCAACCTGGGACCAAAACATGCCTTATCCATACATCTTTTTTTTGTTCGTCAAGATATCGGAACATATCTACAACGGAATCAATTGGTAGACCCGTCAGAGATTTATGTTTTTCTGGGTCGATATGCTTGATGTCCATCAAAAAAGTGTCCGTGAGGGAACAAAGTTTTTGGAATTTATCAAACCATTCACCGTTTCTTGTAAAAAGGATTCCGGAAGTGTCTATGCAGGTGTTGATGTTTTTTTCTTTAGCAATAGTGAAAAGTTCAATCAAAAAATCAATCTGCACCAAAGGTTCTCCACCGCTAACAGTTATGCCACCTTTTGAACCCCAATATGAACGGCAGCTTAAAGATTCTTCTATTAAACTTGCTGCATCACGTTTTTCACCTTTTTCTTTTTGCCAGGTGTCTGGGTTGTGACAAAATAGACAACGCATGGGACATCCTGATAAAAAAATAATATATCGGACTCCAGGACCGTCAACAGATCCGAAACTTTCGATTGAATGAATAAATCCGTCCATATTTCCTCCAAATTTCTTCTATTATATAATGATTTTTTGTGGATTTGCAATATTCCAACCGAGTTTTAATTCATTGGGCATCTCTAAAAAGTACAATCTTTAGAGGTTCCCATAACATAAAACAAGCATTCGGTGATTCGTGCCGATGGGGTTCATTCATTTTTGAAAACCCGAAATTGTCCCTAAAAAAAAATTAAAAAATTTGGTTAAATTGAAAAAAAATGTGGATAAAAAAATAAATAAGTGCTAAAATAGTTACATAGTGGGTAGATAATATCTTGTTTTACTTGACTTAATTCTATTCATTTAATATTCTATAGTTATTAGTTACGAACAAAAAAGATGCGAGCTGTAACAACAGTTCAAGGAGTATCTATGAAATTTACAAAGAAAGTAGTAGCTGTAGCAGTTGCAGCTCTTACTCTGGGTGTTTCTGCCGCATTTGCAGAAGTTTCTTTCACTAACAAAGTGAAGTCTGGAATCGTTGACCTCACTTTCAAGGGTGAAGATGGTGTAGATGTTTTCTTCTCAGGTATTTCTGAAAGAATCGAAGCAGAGTACACATCAGACAAGTTGAACTTTGGTGCTGA
>JAZUEV010000458.1:0-3327 GCA_045640345.1 Treponema sp. | reverse complement strand
TTTTTTAGAATCAAATTTTTTATTTCTTCACCATCGCTACTCTGCTTTATATTTGATGCTGCCGTCTTAGCAAAATCATCAAAAGCAGATGTTACATTTTCAACTTCAGATAAATCAATTATTGAAAAATCTTTTTCCATTTCGACGGACAAATTATTTTCTATTGATTTAGCAAAAGTCAATCCACTTTCATACGCTTCAATTTCTTTTGTAAAAACTTTTTCATAATTCAATCCAGATTCTTTCTGAACTCCTTGTGGACCACAAAAATAAGAAGCCACATTTCCAAACTCATTAACTACTTCCAATTCCGATGCAAAACATGTATCGTATACTATCAAATCCATTTTTTTATTTTTCATTCCATTATTTATAGATGAAGCTACCACACAGTTTTCCATAAAAGAATTAGAAGAATCATCCAAAGCGACAGCCCTGGACATATCGTTTTTTAAATTTGCGTTTCTATAGCCTGTCCCATGTCCCCATACGAACAAACCATAGTGTTCCGCAGGATAATAATTTTTTACATTGCTGATAAAACCACTTAAAGTTTTTGAACTGCCCATATTCAAAAAACTTTGTTTCTTACTTGACAATTCCAAATCAGAACAAGAGATTCTCTTAGAGACAATTGTATTATTCATTCCATTTTCGTCCTTTTGGATTTCATACATTCTTGTTCCACTCCATTCATCTGAATCAGAACTATCTTTTAAATCATTACGATCATAAAGAACAATTACATTTATTTTTTCCGAATCAAAATTGGACGCTTCCATTTCATTAAAATCTTCCAAAGATGCTTTTTCCAAATTGTTGTCAGCTGCCATATAGACCATAAATGTCCAATCCTTTTTTTCATGCACTGTATTTTCCACCACTGATTCAGCAGATGTGTTTAAATTACCAAATGTACATGAACCTAAATTGATAAGACCAGCCAAGGACATTGCTGTCAACCACAATCCATTAGTCAAAAGTTTTTTTACCATTTTGTTGTCACTCCCAGAGGATCAACCCAATATGTTCCATCCTCAAAATTAACTCTCGTAAAATGAACAAAATCCAAGTTATACGAACTATCAAGATTTGTTCCCAACACTTTGTCCAAGGAAACTATTATTTCGGTTGTCTCACTTGGAAACAGATTTAAATCAACCTGCACAGAAATTTTATTACCCGTATAAGAAATTGGTTTTCCTTTTGAGTCGTAAAGAAAAAAACACAGTTCCGCAGATTGAATAGTTTTATCGCTACAATTCACCGCATCAATATAAGCACCTGCAAATTTATGTTGATTTGTTTTTTCACCAATATAAACACAAGCATCTGTTATTACACATGGATTTTGTAGAGAAATTGTCCCATTGCACGAAACACAAAACAACGGAATCAAAAACGTCAGAATAAAAATTATTCTTCGATTGAGTTTTCCATATCGCATAACCTCGCTCCTATTTTTTCTGAATATTTTTTAATATAGGGGTTTCCATTTTGTTCAAATCCTGACTCCTCCAAATATTGTTTTGCAAATTCAAATTCTGAATTTTTATATGCCAAAATACTTTTTAAGAACAAAACATTTTCCAAATCTCCATATTTAAACTCCAGATTTTCTATTAAACTCGAAGCTGTCTGTAAATCATTTTCCAGAATAGCTTTTTCAATTTCTGCATAAATTAACTCCAGACTTTTTATTTTATAGATATAAAGTTTTGTAGAATCCACAAATGGTTCATACAGATTTTTTGATTCCCAACCAGACTTTTTTCCAATTAGAACAAGATCTTTTGAAGGAACGTTAATCTCAAAAAAACCGTTTGCATTACTGCGACCAATAAAATTTTCTTCATTATAAATATCAACTTCTGGCACAGGAATATTCGATTCATTAACAAACATTCCATGCATCATTGTCGATTCATTTTTTGTAGTAGCACAGCTCACAAGTGTCCCACACAAAACAAATGCTAAAAAAACTTTTTTCATTCTTCTACTCCTTTGATTTTTCCATCTGCATCTTTATAAAACACAATTTGCTTTCCATCTTTTTTTAGAACTTCTCCTATTTTTTCACCATAATTTTTTTCTTCAATAGGAGGTTCAATTTTTTGTTCGACACGCAAATCTGTTTTTTCTTTCTTTTCTATTATCACAATTGGTTCGGTTTTTCTTTCGCAAAAAAGATTCCAAAAATCTGCCAGTAAATATGAAAGATTTTTTTTATCCTCCTTCACTTTAGATAGAACAATCGAAACCGTGTGCCAATTATTACCTGGGTTAAGTTCCAGACTTACTATCCCAAGATTATTATTTTTCAAACAATCTCCAAGTGCAGAAAACAAATCACAAAAAATTTCGTCATTCACCGAAAACACGAAGCTTGATTCATTGAAGTCTTCAGAAATAATTTCCGTTTTTTTATTTAATTCATTGCGCACAACAGACATTGTTTCCAAAGCAATTTTTTCAGTTGATAAATCTTCTTCCCCTGTGCATGACAAAGACATAGAAAATTTAGGTGACTCATTCTCGTAAGATATTGCTGAAAAATTTTGGACGACAGAATCAGGGAAATCTGTTTCCGAAAGTTCCATGTTTTCTGGATAAATATTTTTCACATCAAACGAAAAACCTGTTTCAACATCTTCCAAGGAAATCTGATTTATTGAATACGAAAAATTTTTAATAATTCCTCCGTGTTCTGCGACTTTTAAAAGATACTTTTCCAAAATATCGTAAGAATCGATTTTAAATTTCTCACTAGGAGATTCAACTATTTCATCAGACCTTATATTTGAAATATCTTGGACAATAGATTTATTTTTTACGTTTATTTTTGGAGCAAATAAAAACAAAAATAAAATAGCAATAAATCCAATTATCAAAAAAATAAAAGACGCATTATCATCAGAAAAAAAATCAAAATTTTTTACACCCTCCAACTTAACACCAGACTTAGATTTACCACGATATTCCAACAATTTTACTTTATCCATCACCGCCACAATTGATTGAAACTTTCCATTTTTCAATTGGACTTTTGAATCAAAACAACATTGCTGAGAAAAACATGGATGATTTTTTTCCAACTCCTTTGTTATAAATGCCTTTCTTTTTTTCCCTCTCAAGCTTAAAGGAATTTTGAAAGTATATAATTCATAATCATTTTTTTTAACAGTCTGTTTCATTTTTGACTTCCTTTTTTATGATTTGGAATCGCTACAATCTTCAAACGAATTTTCTAAGAAGTAGTCTTTATGGAATCTCTAAAAATTATAAATTTCAGGGATGTCCTTTATTTTGGAATTGTAAATTTTACTG
>JAZUEV010000457.1:0-5260 GCA_045640345.1 Treponema sp. | reverse complement strand
AATACATATCGTTTGGAATCAAAATAAAATTTGGATTTGAAGCAATAATTGTTTCTTCGCTGACCATTGGATAAGCCTGATCCACATCTGCAAAAATATTTTTTCCACCGCTTTTTGTAATAACATCATGGATGAAAGACTGGTTTCCAACACTCATGTAAGGTGCGTTGTAGACTTCCCAAAATACAGTTGGCTTGTTGTCAGAAACTATTACTTTCTCAATATCCAAAAGAATTTTTTTATATTCGTTTTCAAGACTGTCTCCTTTGTTTTTATGTCCAGTCAAATAAGCGATGTCTTTAATTTCGTCAATCACGTCTTCAACTGTGGCGGCATTTGAAACATAATAAGGAATCTTAAATTTTTCGAGAAGTGGAAAAAGAAAGTCATGCATACCGCTGTAGGCGATAACAAAGTCCGGCTTGAATGAAAGAATTTTTTCAATGCTCAAAGTCTTTGCATCAAATCCACCAATGGTAGGAATTTTTTTTGCTGCCTCTGGATAATTTGAAACATCGCTCACTGCTGCAATTTGTTTTTCTGCGCCAACCTCAAAAAGTATTTCTGTGGATGCGGCTCCAAGTGAAATAATTTTTTTTGGTGCTTTTTTCATAGTAACAGTTCGCTGGTTTCCATCGTTCACAGAAACAGGAAAGTCCTTTGCAAAAACTGCCGAACATATAAGAAATAAAAGTGAAATAAAAATAATAGGGTGTTTAAAATTTTTTGTTTTCATGCTATTATTATCGGAAAATAAATTGAGGTATAAAGATGAAAATTACGGAAATATTGAAATCGGAAAAACCAAGTCTTTCGTTTGAAGTTTTTCCACCAAAAACCGACACAGCATTTGAATCAGTCAAAAAAGCAATTGACGAAATCGCTGAAATCAAGCCGTCCTTTATGAGCGTGACTTATGGAGCTGGAGGTGGAACAAGTCAGTACACTGTTTCTATTGCCGAGGATTTGCAAAAAAAAGGTGTTACATCTTTGGCTCATCTGTCTTGTATTTCATCAACAAAAAAAATTGTCATGGACCAGATCCAGAAATTGAGGTCTGCTGGAATTGAAAATATTTTGGCTTTGCGTGGAGATATTCCTGAAGGCATGTCCATGGACAGTCTTGATTATCATTATGCCAGTGAACTTGCCGCTGATGTTCGTGACTTCGGTGGATTCTGTATTGGTGGAGCTTGTTATCCAGAGGGACATCCAGAATCAAAAAATCAAAAAGAAGATATTGAAAGTCTCAAAAAAAAGATAGACGGTGGTTGTGAATTTTTGACAACACAAATGTTTTTTGACAACAATATTATGTACAACTATATGTATAAATTGAGAAGCGCTGGAATCCATGTTCCTGTTTTGCCTGGAATTATGCCTGTCACAAATGGAAAACAGATTGAGCGAATTTTGAAATTGTCTGGTTCATGTCTGCCACCAAGATTTAAATTTATTGCCGACAAATTTGGTGATGACAAGGATGCTATGACACAAGCTGGAATCGCTTATGCAACCGACCAGATTATTGATTTGTTTGCCAACGGGGTCAACCATGTTCATGTCTATTCAATGAACAAACCTGAAGTGGCAAAAAAGATTATGGAAAATCTTTCGTACATCGTAAAATAATCCATGACCCATTCATCAATTTTTTTTGACCGAACATCCCCTGCTCTTTTGAATGCCAACATGGAAGAGGTTTTTCGTTACATGGGTTTTGCCCAAAAAGATAGAAAAAATCCTGAGCCGATTGTTGCGGACATTGCTGAAAAAGTGGTAGATGATTTTAAGAATTTAATTGTACCTCAAGCAGTTTATGTGAGTTATCCCTTGCAGATTTTGGATGGACAAATTTCTTTTGACAACCATATTGTTCAAAGCAAAGAGCTGTCCAGATTTCTGCGAGAATGTTCATCTATTTTTTTATTTGCAGCCACCCTTGGTCCAAAAGTCGATCGGGAAATTCAGAAGGCACAAAAAATTGAACCATCCAAGGCTGTAATCATGCAGGCGGCTGGAGCGATGTATATTGAAGAATATTGTGATTTGTTGTGTGAAAAATTCAGCTCCATGGCTAAAGAAGAAAATTGCACAACAAAACATCGTTTTAGCCCAGGCTTTGGAGATGTGAGTTTGGAAAATCAAAAACTCTTTTTCAGGATTCTTGATTGCAAAAAAATTGGTCTTACTTTGATGGACACTTTGATTATGGCACCTGAAAAATCTGTGACTGCATTTGTTGGTGTAAAAAAAATTGATGAAGAGAAGGACATCACTAAAGATTACAATTTTTAGAGATTCCAAAAAGTCTGGAGGAAAAAAATGAGAGACATAAAAAAATATTTAGGAAAGCAGATTTTATTTTTTGATGGAGGAACTGGTTCTGTTTTGCAAGGAAAGGGACTTCTTCCAGGTGAGCTTCCAGAAAATTGGAACATTGAAAAAAGTCAGGAAATTGTGGATCTGAATTATTCATATTTTAAAAGCGGTGCCAATATAATTAAGACAAACACATTTGGAGCATTCGCAACAAAATTTTCTGGCATCCAGTCTTATACATTAAAACAGATAATCGAAGCGGCAGTAAAAAATGCCAACGACGCTCGTGATAAAATTGAAAAAGAAAATTCCCAGCCCCACTTTATTGCTTTTGACCTTGGTTCCTGCGGAAAACTTTTAAAGCCTTTGGGAGATTTGTCTTTTGAGGATGCCGTTCTATTGTTCAGAAAATCTTTTGACATAGCCTTGAAGCAGAATGTGGATTTGATTTTGATCGAAACAATGAACGATGTTTATGAAGCAAAAGCGGCTGTTCTTGCGGCTAAAGAATCCATGGAAGAATCTGGAATAGAATTGCCAATTTTTGTGACGACTGTTTATGATCAGGATGCAAAATCGTTGACCGGTTCATCTCCAGAAATAATGGTCACTGTTTTGGAAAGTCTTGGAGTTGCTGCCCTTGGTTTAAATTGTAGTCTTGGACCTGAGCAAATGAAATCAATTGTTCCTCGACTTACATCGGTGGCATCTGTTCCAGTGATTGTAAATCCCAACGCTGGCTTACCAAGAAGTGAAAATGGAAAAACTGTTTACGATGTGAGCGCCGAAGATTTTGCAAAAATTGTCAGTGGATTTTCTTTGGAAGGTGCGTTGATTTTGGGAGGATGCTGCGGAACAACTCCAGAACATATCAGACTTTTGGTTGAAAAAACTAAAAAGATGGAAGAAGAAAAACAGCTTGTTGCAAAATATCCTGATGATAAAAATATTTCCGCAATTACATCTTGCTCACGTTTTGTGGAATTTGGAAAAGCTCCTGTGTTGATTGGAGAAAGAATCAATCCAACTGGAAAAAAGAAATTCAAAGAAGCCTTGAGGGAAAACAACATTCCTTATATTTTGAACGAAGGAATTGTTCAAGAAGAAAAAGGTGCTCAAGTTTTGGATGTAAATGTTGGACTTCCTGAAATCGACGAAGTTGCAATGATGGAAAATGTGGTCCAAGAACTTCAAGGTGTTACCGAGCTTCCTTTGCAGATTGATACATCGGATCCCGTTGCCATGGAAAAAGCTTTGAGGATTTATAATGGAAAACCTCTCATAAATTCTGTAAACGGTAAAGAAGAAATTATGAACAATGTTTTTCCTTTGGTAAAAAAATATGGCGGCGTTGTTGTTGCATTGACATTGGACGAAGGTGGAATCCCTGAAACATCTGAAGGACGAATTGCGATTGTTGAAAAAATTTACAAGCGTGCATCGGAGTTTGGAATCCAGCAAAAAAACATAATCATCGATCCTTTGGCCATGGCCATATCCTCTGATGATAAAGCAGCCATTGCAACTTTGGAGACCGTCAAATATGTGAAGTCCGTTAAAAAAGGAAACACAATTTTGGGAGTGTCCAATGTTTCCTTTGGTTTACCTTTGCGTGAAATTGTCACATCCACATTTTTTACGATGGCGATGCAGAATGGTTTGAGCGCTGCAATTATGAATCCAAATTCCATGGAGATGATGAAGGCTTGGACTTGTTTTTGCACACTTTCAGGATTTGATTCTCAGTGTCAAAACTATATTGCCTTTGCCGAAAAATATTCAATCTTCCAAAGCCAACAGACTGCGCCTCAAAATGTTCCATCCGGAAATTCATCGGAAAAACAAACTGTTACTAATTCCGAGACAAGTGGATTGAAGCATGCGATTGTCAAAGGTCTGAAGGATGTGAGCAAAAAAGAAGCCGCCCTACTTTTGGAGACTGTCGATTCCATGACGGTGATTAATGAGCATATCATTCCTGCGTTGGACATTGTGGGAAAAGGATTTGAAGAAAAAAAAGTTTATCTCCCACAACTTTTGATGAGTGCCGAATCTGCTAAATTTGCATTTGATGTTATAAAAGAAAAATTGGAAGCCAGCGGAAAAACTGAAGAACCAAAAGGCTCCGTCGTCGTTGCAACTGTCAAAGGCGATATCCACGACATTGGAAAAAATATTGTCAAAGTGCTTTTGGAAAACTACAGTTTTAAGGTAATCGATTTGGGAAAAGATGTTCCTCCTGAAAAAATTGTTGATACAGTTGTGGATCAGAATATCAAACTGGTTGGCCTAAGCGCATTGATGACAACCACAGTTCCTTCCATGGCAGAGACAATCAAGCTGCTTCGTGAAAAAGCTCCTTGGTGTAAAGTGTGTGTCGGTGGTGCCGTTTTGACCCAGGAATATGCTGATATGATTGGAGCAGATTTTTACGGGAAAGATGCAATGGAAACTGTTAAGTACGCCCAAAAAGTCTTTTGCTAATTTTGTGGGAGTCTCTAAAAATTGCAATTTTTAGAGATGCCCTTGTATTTACTGAAAAATACTTTTTCAGTCATTTCGTCTGTAGTGACGGACGTACTTCTTCCAACTGGTCATTTCGACTGGAGTGACGGACGCACCTCTTCCAACTAGTCATTTCGACTGGAGGGAGCAAGGCGACCGGAATGGAGAAATCTAAAGACAATGGTCGTTATTGAGATTTCTCCACGTCGCTACCGCTTTGGTCGAAATGACGACTGCTTTGCTACCGCTTTGGTCGAAATGGCATCTGCTTTGCTATGGCTCTGGTTGAAGTGACAAAAATCGACGCACCTCTTCCAACTGGTCATTTCGACTGGAGGGAGCAAGGCGACCGGAATGGAGAAATCTAAAGACAATGGTCGTTATTGGGATTTCTCCACGTCGCTACCGCTTTGGTCGAAATGACGACTGCTTT
>JAZUEV010000456.1:0-3176 GCA_045640345.1 Treponema sp. | reverse complement strand
GATAAAAAATACAGCACAGGATTGCCAAAAGAGTCACAAACAGTGCGATAAAAAACTTTGAAGAAAGGGATTTCGGAGTCACAAGATACATTGCGGCGGTCAAAGTCAAATCACAACCTTCCGACACCTTGAGGACAGTGGATTTTGTTTCGATGAGAGGGGACTTGAATTCAACGGAGCTTGAAACACTTGCCGGATATGAAAGAATCACCTTGCCGTTTTCCAAAAGCTGTATTCCCGCCAGATCCCCCGTGTCGCCCAAGGATTTAAGGAAACTGGAATTGAAAGCGTCCGTCTTGGTCTTGTTGTTTTTTAGATTCCTGTATGTCTCCCTCACAAGCTCAGTAAACCTGAACTCGACCCTGGATGGACCGCTCCTGAACTCTGCGAAAAGGGACAAGGAGAGGGCTACGACGGTTATCAAATATATCGCAACAATGGCAAGTCCGAATAAAAAATTCTTACTGTTTTTTTTCATATATCTCAGCATACCGAATCAAATCAGTGTAGGCAAGTTCCAGCAATTCATAGAAAGAAGACCTGGCAAATCCACCGTTTTTTCTTAACCAAGCCACATAGGGCAAAAGTGGATAGACTTCTTTTATTTTAAGCAAGTCCAACGAAACCGCATCCTGATTTTTGTCCAGCATATCCTCCAAGGATTTTTTCCAAGCCAAAAGATTTTCTTCGGCGGAATTTTTTTTGTATATACTTCTATTAACGGAATAAAAATTTTCTTTATTTAATAGAAGATTTCGATTTAATTGGAATCTGTTGTCAGAAGCCCAATCCATCAATGATTTTCTATATGACAAGAGAACTTCGCTGGACTTTGGAGACTCAAGCTCATCTCCAAAAAGATTTTTTCCTTCTGAGTCAAAAATTTCGGTGCGATATTCAAGGGAAATATACCTCGTCTCCACATTTTCAAGACGGGAAGAATCCTTGGAAAAATTATTTTCCAGATAGGTCCCCTTGCAATAGGGTTTTCCAAAGCAATATGAAAAATCAGCCCCAAAGACACGAATTTTTTTTGCACCAAGTTTTTTTGCCAAGTCGCAGGCCGCTATAGTTACGGTGCCCGATCCGCTTTCAAGGACAGGAACATCTTCTTCACCGAGGATGGAACACAAAGGATGACGGCTCTTGGTCATGGCTATCCTGTATCCTTTTTCAGAAACGATTCTCAATGCGGATGGATTTGCGCAAAGGTCGAACACAAAGACCGTTTTTACATTTACATCTTTCGGGCAGCAAAGAAAGTGGCTTGAGGAAACAAACTGACCGTCAATTGACACCACATAGTCAGCATCAAGTCCATTTTTCACCAAGGTTCCAAAACTTGTGTCCGTGGCAAAAATCGTATAGCTCTGTCTATTTTTTTTTAGCTCCGAGATGGTCTTGTCCAAGCTGGGACCCGCAGCTATAACGGCAGCGGTTTTTGATTCAGGGACTCCAGGAAAATCATACCCTCCAAGCTTGTCCATGTTGAGCAAAATATTTCTCTGCCAGTTTTTTCCAAAATGGGATTGGACAGAAAAATCGGATGAGGCCTCGGAAAGTTTTTTTTGCACAATATCCTTTATTTTTTTGCAGGACTCAATATTGTGGGTCTCCCATGCCCTGTGGGTAAGAAAAGAAAAACCGGGGTAGGCTGCTGGAAGATAGCGAGATGACAAAACATTTTCCAAGTCCCCGACGGTGCAGAAATCGATTTCCCCATCCGACAAAAGATTTTTCACCCTGGGGATGCCTAGACAAAAATCCAGGGAGTCTGAATCATCTTCAACTGCGATTATAAAAAAATCATTTTTTTCTTTTCGCTTCAGTTTTTTGTGCAGCGACTCAAGATGGAATCCACCTCCAATTCCCGCCACAACAATGAATCCACATTGGACATCAGGCGCAAAAGATTCCGATTCTCCAATAGGATTGTATTTGGAGTGCATGGGTTTTCCATCCAAAAAAAGGGGGACCAAATCATTTGTCTTTGAAACTACTGTTCCTGAATAAACCATCAATTTTCCCTGTCCAAATAATTTATAAGCTGGCCGCAGAACGAAACCATCTTTTCTTTGATTTTTGATTCCGCGACTTTTTCATTTTCGGTGCCTTTGCTTCTTTCCCAAACTATGTATTCGGAGGGACATATATTTTTTATCCATTCAGTGTCCTCCCTATGTTTTTCCACGATACTCTTGAGCAATTCTTTTCTCCGGTTAATTTCGAAATCATTATCCTTGAACACAAAATTCGGTTTGGATTTTTTGCCGCCACAGTTTTTTTCAAAAAAGTCCCAATCAATATCGGGGACGGAACCAAGCCTATTTGGGAATCTATATCCATGGCTCAATCGGAAAAGTCGTCCGCCAAAGTCCTTGCAAGTGAACCATTCCCTATATGTGTTGAGGGATGGGGATTCAAAACTTCCTGGAACCAATCTACATTCCCTGGTTGAAATCCTGTAATCCTTTTGCGAATTCGTCTCCTCAAGTTCGTTTGGTTGGGTATGGCAAAAAGATTTGGACGGAGACAAATCAAGTCCACAGAAAAAAACATTTCCGCTGGTGATGTCCAAGGCAAGGGACGCGGCTGTACCACTTACGGTTCCGTTTCTGTATGCCTTTGTCTTGAAATATCCACATCCATCCAGAAGAGCTTCCCCGCAACCATCTCCATAGGACAAGGGTATGATGGTCTGGTTGAAGATTTCCCCATAGCAGGCGGCCTCAAGTGGAAGGGCCACAGGAATTTCATAATCATTTTTAAGGGCGAATGATAGATGCTGCTTTGCCCAATAGCCTCCGTCAGTAGACAGAATTAGATCGGGGATAACATTTCTTTCAATCAAAGGTCTTACGGCTGATGACACTGCCAAGAGGAAAAAGTTTTGACGGTATTTTTTTATATCGGGGATAGAGGACTCCAGACTTGGACCGCTGGCGCACACAACGACGGGACACGAACCTTTTTGTATGTAGGCATTCTTTTTGGAAAACAGGCAAAACCTGAGGGCGTTTCTCGTCCATCGTTTAGCAAAATAGGTCATGGTGCTCAGGACGGTCCTGCTTTTTACCACTGAATTTTTTATCTCTCTCCATGCAAGCTCCGATTGAGTTTTGAACACCTTTTGGGATGGATTCCATGAAGCAAAGACACAGGAACTGATTCCTTCT
>JAZUEV010000455.1:0-3303 GCA_045640345.1 Treponema sp. | reverse complement strand
AGCACATGCACTCTTACCCTCACTGCTGGAGATGTGGTTCTCCTTTGATTTACCGTGGAATCGGTTCCTGGTTTGTAAAAGTTGCGGATCATCACGAGTCTCTCCTCCGTGCCAACAGCCAGATCAAGTGGCAGCCATCCCATATCAAGGAAGGACGCTTTGGAAAATGGTTGGCGAACAGCCGTGACTGGGCAGTAAGCCGCAACCGTTATTGGGGTAATCCTATTCCAATCTGGAAGTGCGACGACCCTGAATGCAAGAACTCTATCTGCGTTGGAAGCCGTCAGGAACTTGCTGATCTAAGTGGAACATATCCAGAGGACCTTCACAAGCAGTATGTTGACAAAATCACTATCCCTTGCTCAAAATGTGGAAAGACCATGCACCGTATTCCTGAAGTCTTTGACTGTTGGTTCGAGTCAGGATCCATGCCTTATGGTCAGCAGCACTATCCATTTGAGAACAAGGAATACTTTGACGCTCATTTCCCTGCGAACTTTATTTCAGAGGGACTTGACCAGACCCGTGGTTGGTTCTATACATTGACAATCCTTGCGAGCCATCTGTTTGACAAGCCCGCCTTCCAGAACTGTGTGGTAAACGGCTTGGTTCTTGCAAGCGACGGTCGAAAAATGTCCAAGTCTCTCCGCAACTACACCGACCCAGCAGAAGCCATCGACAAGTTTGGCGCGGACGCTCTCCGTTTGTTCCTCATCCATTCATCTGTTGTAAAGGCTGACGACCTTCGCTATAGCGACGAGGGGGTCCGTGAGGTAATCAAGAGCATCATCCTTCCTTTGTGGAATTCCTACAGCTTCTTCGTCCAGTATGCAAATATCGATGGAATCACCTGCACTGGTCATGAATTTGATAAGAAGCTTCCTGACAATCTTTTGGACCGCTGGATTCTTTCCGTCAGCCAGAAAATGGTCAAGGAAGTGACAGAGGCTCTGGATGATTATGACCTTAGCGCCGCAATCGATCCTTGGCTTTCGTTTATCGAGCAGATCAACAACTGGTATATCCGCCGCAACCGTAGACGTCTCTGGAAATCTGGAAACGATGCAGACAAGATTGAGGCTTACGGAGCATTGTACGCGGCTCTCAAGACTTTCACCATGACAGCGGCTCCTTTTATTCCATTCCTTACCGAAACCATGTGGCAGAATTTGAAGGTCGAAGGGGACAAGGAATCGGTTCACCTTATGGATTATCCTGTATACAACAGCCGTTTCCGTGACGAGAACCTTGAATTCCAGATGGAGACTGTCCAGAAAGCGGTTTCCATGGGTAGAAGCCTCCGCAACCAGTTCAACATCAAGAACCGTCAGCCATTGGCATCCGTTGCATTGGTTACAAGAAATGCAGACGAAAAAAGGGTTCTCCAGGATATGGAAGACACCATCTCCGAGGAACTTAATGTCAAGAAAGTAATCTTCCACGACCGAGAGGATGAGTTGGTTGAGTACAAGGCAAAGGCAAATTTCCGTGTGCTTGGAAAACAGTTGGGCGGAAAAATGAAACTTGCAGCCGCCGAGATTGTTAAACTTTCAAACGACCAGATTTCTGCTATCCTTGATGGACAGGCCTTGACAATTTCCGTTGACGGTCAGGATGTTGATTTGACCACAGAAAATGTTATCGTCGAGCGTTTTGAAAAGGAAGACATGAAGGTCGTAAACGATGGAACCTTAACTGTGGGACTTGAAACAAAGATCACAGATGAACTTAAGAAAGAAGGATACGCCAGGGATTTGGTCCGTGGAATCCAGAACCAGAGAAAGGAAAGCGGTCTTGAAATCACAGACAGAATCAACCTTGAGGTTTGTGGGGACGAGGAACTCAAGAGTGCATTCGATATGTTCAAGGACTTTGTTTCAGGGGAGACACTTTCTGCGTCGGCTGCATGGATGGATTCAATTTCCGATGGATTCACCGTCGAGGCAGATGAAAAAGTCTGGACTGTAAAGATTGTGAAAGCCTAGATTTTGGTCTAATACATCAAGCGGAGGTTCTTTTCTGGGACCTTCGCTTTATTTATAGGGAGGATTGTATGGCGACTGGATCTGCAAAAAAAATATTCTTGTCTTTTGTTTCGGTGATTTTTTCGCTGATGATTCTAGGATGCGCTTCGTCTGCGAATTCTATGCCGGATATTTCATCCCTGGGACTTTTGAGCAACGACTGTGATCTGTATATCGGTCTCGAAGTGAAAAAACATTTGGACTTGGTGGTGGATTTGGTTTCAAGCCAGACTGGGCTATCAAAAAAGGATTCCAAGACTGTGGCAGAAAAAATCAGGAACCTATATCTAGGAGTAGGTGGAGCGACTGATCCAATTCGCATTGAGATATCTGCCAACGGAAAATTTCCTCTTTTCGCGGTAGATATCGCCCTAAGTGAAAGCAACGGATGGACAAAGAACTCCTACGAAGCGACCTCCAGCGAGGAAGCTCTTGCGGCGAAATATCCTAACAAATTTGATTACTTTATGAACCGGTACATTCCCTTCAAAGT
This sequence comes from Treponema sp., assembly GCA_045640345.1. Taxonomy (GTDB): domain Bacteria; phylum Spirochaetota; class Spirochaetia; order Treponematales; family Treponemataceae; genus Treponema_D. The sequence continues at coordinate 786 of JAZUEV010000455.1, read as the reverse complement.
GTCATTCCCGACGAAAAAGGAGATGCTTGTTTCAAAAAAACTTGCTCCCATGTTGGAAAAATATGCCCAAAGATGTGGGGCAGAATTTTTACCTTACGCTCCCTTTGTAAGCATGGAAGAAAATGAATCGAAGGACGTCCTTTTTTACAGCGACAGCCCTGGGAATTTGGTGAAGGGTATTTTTGGCGAAATAGCTGAAAACTGGTTCACCAAGGCGGTTGGTTCTCTTTCAAGGATTGATGATTCCGCCTACAGTTTGAGCGCCAGACTTTCCCTTGCGGATAAGAACCGAAAGACTGTTGTCATGGCTCTTTTGAAACTTGCAGGATTCTCTTTGGAGGATCTGGATGCCACCACCATAAAAATCGATGGCATAAAAATCTCCAGAGAAAATCTTGCGGCGTTGGTTTTAGGTGGAAGGTGATTCGTGCCGATGGGGTGCGTACGGGATGTCCAAAAAGTTCTGTCATGCTGAATTTATTTCAGCATCTACACTAGATATTGTGTAGAGATTCCGTGGGTCGCCGCCAAGGACTAACGAGTTCTGAATGACACTATGTACTAAACCTATTAGACATCCCCTTCATTAATTGGAAATTCCATGCTCCTGTAGGGGGTGTCACATGAAATATCTTGGGACCCTCCTTGTCAGGACCGTTGTTATTTCGTAGGAGATAGTCCCTGTCATCTTTGCTATATCATCCGCAGTCTGCAGGGCCCCGTCTTCCTTTGACCCAAAAATCACGACCCTGTCCGACCAGTGCAGTTAGCAACCCACCCCCGGAA
>JAZUEV010000454.1:0-6131 GCA_045640345.1 Treponema sp. | reverse complement strand
GAGTATGAAAAAATCAACAAGGAGCTGGGGAAAAAACAATACCTTGTTCCATACTACATTGCTGGTCATCCAGGAGCAGGATTGAATGAAGCAATTGAAGTGGCTCTGTATTTAAAGAAAACAGGATTTGTTCCTGACCAGGTGCAAGATTTTTATCCAACGCCTGGAAGTCTGGCAACCTGCATGTACTATACAGGATTTAATCCCCACGACCAAACCGAAGACGGACATTTGGAAACAGTCTATGTTGCTCGAGGTGGACACGAACGAAGATTGCAGAGGGCTCTTTTGCAGTTCAACCATCCAGGAAACAAGGGTCTTGTGATTGAAGCACTAAAGATTGCAGGACGAATGGATTTGGTAAAAGTGTTTTATCCACGGGGATAGTCAGCGAGCATTGATTTTGGGGAGCACCCGGTTGATAGATTCAAAATCCTCAACTTATACAAGGACTCAACAACCTCATACAAACTTTTTGTGACCTCATCACAGACAACCGTCATGGGGATGCCCAATTTTCTATTTTTCCATGGTGTCGTAAAGTTCAATCAGCTGTTCTTTACATTCCAAAAATTTTTTACAAAGTTCCGGATCAAAATGGGTGCCAGAACTTTCTTCTATTATACTGAAGGCTTTGTCATAGCTGAACTTTTCTTTGTAGACTCGCTTACTAACCAACGCATCAAAAACATCAGCCAGTGCCATAATCCTTGCGGCAAAAGGAATATCATATCCACTCAAATGTTCAGGATAACCAGTGCCATCAAATTTTTCATGGTGATAATGGGCCACATCCACAGCAATTTTCTTAAACAATGGGTCTCCAGAATTCTGCAACATCTGTTCCACAATCACGGCGCCCTTTGCGGAATGTTGTTTCATAATTTCATATTCTTCATCAGTAAATTTTCCAGGCTTATTCAAAATCACATCGGGGATACCGATTTTTCCAAAGTCGTGGAGAGGTGCTGCCTTGATAACACAGTTGGCAAAATCTTTTGTCAAAGTCACAAAACAGTCAGCGTCCAACAAATGTTTTACAAAAATCTTCACAACATCGCTGGTTCGTCTGATGTGTCCACCGGTATTGCTGTCACGATTTTCAACTGCATTCGCCATGCCCACAATAAAATCATCATGGACTTTTTTAAGTGCCTTTGTTTTTTTATCCACTTCAATTTTTAGATTTTCGTTATAGGATTCAATCAGTTTTGTATATTTTCTTTGTTCCGTATCATCCAGCAGATGGAAACAATAAACCGACCTAAAAATATTTTTTTTGAAAACACCATAACGGACTTCAAAGAATTTTCCGTCCTTTTCCAAAACAGTGCTGGTGCTTTTATCTTCCCGCTTAATCCATTTTTCAATCTGATTCAGCAAAACACTTTCCCCTGGTTTGATTTTTGAATCAATGGTCAAAGTCTCCAGCTCCGGGAAAAACTTTTTTGCACTATCATTCAGTCCCAAAAATCTACACTTGGAATCAACCAAAACAAATCCATTGGTTTTATTTTCTTCCATAAAATCAGATGAATAGGAATGGACATCATAGGTGCTGATTCTGGACAAAAGGAACATCACAATAGTCGCCGTCAAATCATAAAAGATCGGGACCAAATGAATTTCCAAATCCAGATTTTTTTCAAGCAAATATCCAATCACAGAAATCGTCATGGCCAACATCAAAAAAATGCAAACCTTGTAAGAAACTTTCCGTCGCCTGAAAAAAGATTTTATAATCAATGCATAACCGATAACAATATTCACCATCAAATAAATTGGATAAAGAATATGGAGAGGTCCATTGGTTTTCTGAAGATAGCACACCCCATGATGCTGTATCAGTTCAAGACTTTTATAATACAGCCCACTCGTTCCGAAAGTCGAGCTCAGAAAAAAAACAAGTGACCCCCAGCAAATAAAAAAAGTCTGGATTCCGTTATTGATTTTGATTTTACACAAATCAGCAAGACACATGACCACAAAAAATGAACTGAAACTGCTTCCCAAATAAGTGGTCTGGTTGGCAAAAATCGCTCCATTCAAAGTAGACGAGCTGTTCATCTGCAGATATCCAAAATTGGTTATAAGGATAGTTGAAAAAAGCAAGATATAATATGGAGACACCTTGTTCTTGAATTTCGTTATAATCAGAAACAGATAAACAAAAGACAGAACAAAAGATAAAACATAAATTTTCTGCAGCATATATGATTATTATAAATGGAAAACAGGAATTTGAAAATGTGAAATCAAGATTTTGACAAAATTTTTGTGTTTTTTTGAAAAAACAGTCTCTGGACCTTCCAAAAATTGCATTTCCAATGATTTTGCTCTAAGATTCTTCAAAAATATTTAACACGCTTGTGAAGTCTTGTGGTTGCCCTACGTGATTATTAAGTATATAATAGAAGATATGCAGATAATACCAATTGCGAGCGGCAAAGGTGGTGTGGGTAAATCATTGCTCAGCGCCAATCTTGCTATAGCTTTAGGACAGGCGGGCAAAAGAGTCCTCTTGGCTGATTTGGACTTGGGTGCATCCAACCTCCATTTGGTCATTGGACAGGCATCCCCCAAAAAAGGAATAGGAACTTACCTCACAGGGCAATCAAGCTTTGAAGAAATAATCTCTCCAACGGATTATGAGAATGTCTTTTTTATTGCGGGGGATTCAGAGATTCCAGGTCTTACCTCTTTGCGTGCCAGTAAAAAAAATGACTTGATAAAGAATTTCCAAGCCCAGTCTGAGAATTTTGACTACCTGATTTTGGACTTGGGAGCGGGAACTCATCTTACAATCCTTGATATGTTCCTGCTTTCACCACAGGGAATCATTGTCACGGCTCCAACAGTTACGGCAATCCTTAATGGATATCTTTTCCTTAAAAACATTGTATTCCGAATGATGTACAATACTTTTAGAAAGGGGACACCGGCTCACGACTATCTGGAAAAACTAAAAAAAGATTCCGCCACATTGCAAAAGCTTTATATTCCAAAACTGGTTGAAGCTTTGGAAAAAGTTGACCCACAGAACACAGCATTGTTCAAATCACGCATGGCTGAATTCCGTCCACGATTGGTTATGAATATGATTGACGACCCAAAAGATGCGGACAGGGCAAACAAAGTCAGGCGTTCATGTCAACAGTTCTTGGGATTGAACATCGAATATCTTGGGGTTGTCTATCGTGATACATTCCAGGACAGGGCTTTGGCTTCAAGACTTCCAGTGGTGATTTACAAGCCTCAGTCTTTAGTTTCTCAGGGAATCTATCGTGTGGCTGAAAAAATCATATATTCAGAGACCTTGGTTTTTGATGACGCTTACGATATTACCCAGGCCAGTGAAAATTCATTCCAGATTGCAGCGGAAGAAGCTGACGAGGATTTTATCCAAAAGATGTCCTATATCGAAGATCTGGTCGGCAATGGAACATTTACCACTGGAGAATTGGCGGAGGCTATCAAGCAACAACAGTTTGAACTTGCCCAGGTGAAAAAAGAAAATCTTTTGCTGAAGAAAAAACTTTTGGAAGCCGCAAAACAGGGATATAAATTTTAACAGGAAAAAATTATGCCTTTATACATTGAATATCCAAAATGGATTCAACCAGAAATTTTTCCAAACATTCCAGTGCTTAGTCTGATTCGCTGGTATGGACTTATGTATATTTTTGCATTTGGAACAGCTTATCTGGTTTTAAAAAGAGAAAGAACAGAAGGTCTCCTGGACACTCCAGACTACAAAGCAAGTGAAGATGACCTGTTCAGTTTTTTGGCTTGGGGAATAGTGGCTCTTTTGATTGGAGCAAGAATCTTTTCGACTTTGGTTTACGAAACAAGTGGAACTTATTGGAAAAAACCATGGCTTATTTTTTGGCCATTTGATCCAAGCACAAGAAAATTCACAGGTTTCGCTGGAATGTCCTACCACGGAGGATTCATCGGTGGTCTTCTGGGGATGCTGATTTGGTGTCGCGTCCACAAAAAACCAACGTGGAAATGGATTGACGTAATGTGTGTGGCAATTCCAATCGGTTATACATTTGGTCGAATTGGAAACTTTATGAACGGTGAATTATACGGAAGAGTCACCACCATGCCTTGGGGAATGATTTTTCCAACCGCAGAAAAATTCCCGTTAAGCCAGGATTGGGTCCAGGAAATCGTTACCAAACTGAATATCCCTATCAAGGATGGTCAAACCTTGGTCAATCTTCCTCGCCATCCAAGCCAGTTGTACGAATCATTGTTCGAGGGACTCTTTCTTGGAACCATTTTGTGGAACCTTAGAAAAAGAAAACCCTTCGACGGATTTATTGGAGCATCATACTGCACAGGATATGGAATTGTTAGATTCATAATCGAATATTTCCGAGAACCAGATTCAGATTTGGGATTTAGAATCAGTTCCAACGGAAGCACAGATTTGGCACGCAACACATCCCTTTTGAATATCAGTACGGGTCAGATTTTATGTTTCATAATGATTGTTGGTGGACTTGGACTTATGTTTGCCCTTTGGCTGAGGGATAAAAAACTAAAAAAGTCGGCAGAAAAAAAATGATTTTATGAATCCGAAAGATGATTGATTCATTTCAAAAGTCTTTCGGATTTTTTTTGTCCAAATTGGTTTGGTTTGTGCATTTCCTTAAACTCAAAACTTAGAGATTTCCCCAAAATCGAGAAAATTAAAAAAAAATTCAAAAAAATCAAAAAAAGTGTCAAATTTTGTACGAAAAATGATCCGCCATTGCACATATATATATAGGGGGTTCGAAAAATCGCATTTTCAAAAGACTTCCTTTAATACGAAATTAAAATTCAGGAGTGTGCATACCATGGCTAAATCTTACAGACCATATCCAGAAGCACTTTTAAACCCATGTGCCGATCCAACATTCAAAATGCTTTTTACATCTGAAAACGAATTTTCAAGAAAAGCTCTTGTATCATTTCTGCAAACATTGCTTGGAAAAACCATTACCGATGTTAAGCTGCAACCAAACGTTCTATCAGGGGAGACTCCTTACGATAAGCAAGCTGAATTCGATATTACATGCAAAGTGGACAATGAATTTGCCAACATTGAGTTTCAGGGACAGAACGACCACAACGCATACGGAAAGCGTGCAGAGTATCATGTGGCTCACCTTTTGAACCATTACACAACAAGAGGAACTGATTGGGAAGACATCAAAAAGGTCTACCAAATTTCACTACTTAATTTTACCTTCAACAAAACATCGGATAAACCTTTTCACCATTACATGATGAAAAATGAGGATGACCAATCCATTGCAGAAATTCTCAATGTATTTTTTATAGAACTTCCAAAGATTGCAGAACTTCCAGACAATATAGAAACATTGACGGAAATGGAATTATGGGGTAAATTCTTTCTATACGCATCCAACGCAAACAAAAGAAATTTTTTAGACCAAATTTGCAAGAAAAGCGGAGGTATAAACATGGCAGCAGCAGCACTTTCATATCTAAGCGACGATGAAGCAAACTGGATCAGCGAGACTAGATATTGGACACATGTTTCAGACGAAAAAACAAAGAAAAATGCAATTGAAAGAATGAAACGTGAAATCGAAAACGGTAGAATCGAAATCGAAAATGGCAGGATAGAAATTGAAAATAGCAAAAAAGAACTTGAATCGGGCAAACGTGAACTTGAATCGGGTAAACGTGAACTCAAATCTGAGAAGCAAAAACTTGAATCAGATAAACGTGAACTTAAATCTGAGAAGCAGGAACTTGAGAAAAACCGACAAAATGTATTAAGCCAAGGGGTTCAACAGGGCAAACGGAATTTATTGGCAGAAGTTGTAAAAAACCTTTGCTCCATAGGAACCATGACTCCTGACGATATTTCAAAGATAACAGGAACAAGCGTCGAAGAAATACAAGATATAATGGCATCTCTAAAAAATATAGGAATCTCTAAAAATACTTTTTAGCGATGTCTGCAAGTTTTTATCATTGAAATTACAAGGGTTAAAACATCTCGTTTTCAAAGTTATCCCTAAAAAAATCCGAGTGCAAAACAAACACCCGGATTTTCTATAAGAACCTAGTTCTTCACCATGAACAATTAGTGGTGGAACAAACGG
>JAZUEV010000453.1:0-3121 GCA_045640345.1 Treponema sp. | reverse complement strand
CATGTCAAGGATAAGACTCAAATCTGCTTTCATTGGTCTACCCTTGGCGGAATCTTCTATAAAGAGTGTAAGTTTCTGGTTCTTTCCATCCTCAAAGCCCCATCCCTTCATGTTGTTAGGATCACTTTGGTCGTTAACTGAGAATTCAACAACACCCTTGACGGATGTGTCGTCATTTCCTTCCAGGATATTGTCGGAATTGTCTTTCAAATCCTTGGCAGGTTTGGCAGCTATGTATGAGGCACCCCATTTTTCATTTTCAAGTTTAGAAAGTCCCACAGTGTACTTGAGTTTTCCGTTTCCACCTACAATTTCAGGTTCAATCCTTAGCTTGTTTCTGACGGCGAACACGGAGCTTGGATTTTTTCCATTGCTGTTGAGTGGGAATGTAACAGATGTCATGTCCCTGTTGTTTTCGTCCCTACCCTTGTCGTATGTTCCAAAGGCATTGACAGTTTCTTCGGAATCATATTTACCGTTACTGTTGGTATCTGTGGATGCCCTCATTCCTGCGATTCGTGGCTGGTGGTTTCCAATGAACACATCAACGGAATCGGACACACAGTTTCCGGCTTTGTCGAACACAACATAATTAAGTGTGGCAAGTCCATCATCAATGAGACGTGAGTTAACGCTTGCTTCCCAAGTCCAAGTGGTGTTCTGTTTTACAAGGCTTTCCAAAAGACGATCGTTATCTCCGTTTGGAATATCATTATAGTAGCCTGCATCATCGGTACTGTTTCCTTCGCTTTCCTGTCCAGCAAAATCAACAACAGCCGCAAGGGCAAAATCAACCTTGTCCCCATTACTCAAAGAATCAAATTTTCCAGAGTCCATGGTGATTGTATTATCGACGGCAGAGGCAATGGTGTAGATGACGTTATTAATTTTTACAAGACCACCGTTATGGATGCTTCCCCATGAATCGCTCAAAACAATTTGAGATCCATTTCCTGAAACGACAGTCATAGTTTTCCAATAAAGTCCGTCCTCGGAATTGAATTTCAGAGTGCTCTTGTCTACATTGTTGAAGGCGCTGGTGCGTGGTTCAAAGATATCGTAAATCTTGTGGAGATTCTCCGATTCAATGTCCCTTGTAAAATAGAATGCAACCTTGCTGACTCCAGTCTGATTTACACCACCAAAGGAATCTTCCGTGGCGGCAGAACCGAATGTATAGAATTTATCGTAGTTGGTTACGACCCTACCGTCTGCGTCCCTGGCAATCTTGAACTCGCTGGAAGTCTGTGGCTTGATAACAGGTTTCATGTTGTCCACAACCAAGGCCACCGTCACTGAATTGTTCAGCTTGCTTGGAGTGTTTTCCACCACATTGATTTTATAGGAGCGGCTTAATACAGTTTCCTCGTTCAATGTGTGACCCACAGGCATCTTGATATGGAATCCCTTTGCGGTGGCAGGAATATTTGGACCTGCAAAAGTCCTTGAGAACCATTCATTCTTTTTTATTACGGTCTCATCCACACAGTTTTCGTTGTTGACTGTGATTCTTGCAATGTCTGAGTCGTCATAGATATCAGCTTCGTAGAACCATTCTCCACGGATGGCTATGTCCGAGGTTTCATCGTAGGCCTGTCTTGCTGTCTCCACACCGTTTGTGTATTGGACAAGATACTGGTTCACAATCATTGGAGAGTCCTTATCCAAAGTGAAAGTCCTTGACGGGAGAGATGCATTTTCCATTGGACTTGAGTTTCCATCACCGTCGGTTGCGTAAGCCCAGACTTTAAGATTAGCAGTGGATGCGGAGGACGGAACAAAGTCATTGTTGTTGGAGTTGATTGTAAGGTTCCAGCTGATTCCGGAAACGTTACAACGGATTGCATAATACTTGTACTTATCCTCGTCAAGTCCACTTGGAATTGCAACAGGATTTATTTCAGCAAAACGGCTTTCACCACTGAGTTCCGGAGAGTAATGTCCCCATGTAAGATAGTTTGCCTTGTATGTGTCGCGGATTGTGGAAATATCATCATAGTCCCACCTACCGTCGCCGTTCACATCAATCATCACCCATGCATAGTTGGCGGCAATATTGTCCTTGGCTGTACCCATGATTGTTACTGAACCACCAACCTTTGCTCCTTCTGATGGATAGGAAATCTTCAGTTCAGGCTTATCCCCAAGAGGGTCCACGGTTACAAGCGCAGAGGCTCTAGCTTCATTTAAACAGGAATCCTCCGTCATAATGTGGAAGCGAAGTTTTGTTGTCTGTCCATATTTTCCGAGGGCAACAGATTCACTTCCATCGGTGATTCCAGCATAGTCGATAAAATATTTCAAAAGGTCTGCGTGGGTTTTTCCATCAGTGTTGTTTCCGTTGTCAAAATAGACAGTCCATGAGACAGTTGCATCCTCAATTGGAATCCACTTGTCGGCAAAAGTCTTATCGCCTGGGGCACCTTTTTCCGTAATTGATTTTGAATCCACATCTTCTTTTGTGACAGCAAAATATGTTTTTCCCATTTCGCTAACAGTTCCATAGACTGAAGCAGATGTGCTGACTATTCCAGAAGGTACATTGATTGATATGGATGGCTTTTCATTGTCCACATACAGACCGATGGCCTTGGAAGTCTTCATGTCGGCTTTGTCAAAAATTGTCACCGTGGCGCTAAAGTTTCCGTTCATGTTTGAGATATCAATTGGTTCGGACAGGAAATATGTTTCATGCACCTCAAGGTCATAAGTCTTTCCATCAAGATAGAAGGTTCCTTTTTTAAGACCGCTTGCATCTTCCGCGTCGATTCGGATTCTAAGCTGTGAATATTTTCCTCCAAAGACCCTTCGTCCAAAATCCTCGTTCCATTCACCAGAGTTAATAGAAGAATCTGATGGATTTTCAGTCTTGTACTTGATTGCCTTGATTTCTGGAGCAGACTTGTCGGCAGTTATATGGAGAACCGATGTTGATTCAACTGCATATCCATCTCCAGCCTTGAGTACAGGACACAGATATTGATTCTGGGATTTCGAATCTTGTGAGGCAAAGATTCCACCTGCATTGTCGGTTACTTCAAACCATACAGATTTTTCACCCTCGGCCCCAAGGTCCAAAGTCCATGCACCATTGGTAAAACCAAGAGCTTGCCAACTATCT